>JANYIG010000283.1 GCA_025358765.1 Candidatus Kapaibacterium sp. | reverse complement strand
TCTGCAAGCCGCCACGAAGACGTGTTGCGTCTTGCTTCTCCCCTTATAAGGGGAGATTGAGTGGGGTTCTTGCGCGTAAGGTTTGATGCGGTTTTCAGGAATTTATCTAAACTTCAACAAATACTATCAGCACCTAAAGGCAAATTCTCGTACTTCATCCACATCATCAACCCCAACCCAATCATGCCAAAACGCACTGACATCGAAAGCATCCTCGTCATAGGCTCCGGACCTATTGTCATCGGGCAAGCCTGCGAATTCGACTACTCTGGAACGCAAGCGTGCCGCGCTCTTCGTGAAGAGGGCATCCGTGTTATCCTCGTCAACTCGAACCCTGCGACGATTATGACCGACCCCGATATCGCCGATGCCACCTACATTGAGCCAATAACGTCCAAATATATTGAGGCGATTATCCAAAAAGAACGACCGTCGGCGATTCTGCCGACCGTTGGTGGGCAGACCGCGCTGAATGCTGCGATGGACTTGCACAAAGAAGGTATTCTTGATAAGTACGGCGTACAGTTGATTGGCTCCAGCGTCCGTTCTATCGAAATGGCGGAAAACCGCGAAGAATTCCTTGCAGCCATGCTACGATGCGGCTTGGACATGCCACGCGGTGGTTTTGTGAGTACGATGGCAGAAGGCGTTGCGATGGCAAAAGAAATCGGCTCGTTTCCGGTGATTATTCGCCCGTCGTTCACGCTTGGCGGCACGGGTGCTGGCACGGCGTGGGATTGGGAAGATTTTAAGCAAAAACTCGACTATGGTTTGCAGGAAAGCCCTATTCACCGCGTCCTCGTGGAAGAATCCATCATCGGTTGGAAGGAATACGAGCTTGAAGTGATGCGCGACAAAAAAGATAACGTGGTGATTGTCTGCTCTATTGAAAATTTCGACCCGATGGGCGTTCACACCGGCGACAGCATCACCGTAGCGCCCGCACAAACACTCACCGACCGCGAATATCAGTTTATGCGCGACGCGGCGATGAAGATTATGCGCGAAATCGGTGTGGAAACGGGCGGCTCGAATGTGCAATTTGCCGTGAATCCAACCAATGGGCGTTTGATAGTGATTGAGATGAATCCCCGCGTGTCGCGCTCGTCGGCGCTTGCGTCGAAGGCAACAGGCTTCCCGATTGCGAAGATTGCGGCGAAATTGGCTATTGGTTACACGTTGGATGAAATCACGAACGACATCACGGGTGCTACGCCAGTGTGTTTCGAGCCGACGATTGATTATGTGGTGACGAAAATTCCACGCTGGGATTTCGAGAAATTTAAAGGCGTGGATGACGAATTGGGCATACAAATGAAATCCGTCGGCGAGGCAATGGCATTTGGCAGGACGTTCAAAGAATCCTTCCAAAAAGCCATGCGAAGCCTCGAAAAAAGCCGCTACGGATTTGGCTTCGATTCCGAAGAATACACGAAAAAGCCTTCCACATTCACCGTTGACAAAGAAGTCTTAAAAAAACGGCTCTTCCGCCGGAAATCTGATTCTATCTTCGACCTCTGCGAGGCGCTGAGAATGGGCATGACAACGGAAGAAATTCGTTCAATGACACATTACGATCCGTGGTTTATCGAGCAATGTCGCCAAATCGTGGATGCCGCACAGAACCTGCTGGCAGAGCGCCGTGTGTGGGAGGAAAAGCTCCCTCACCCCAACCCTCTCGCGGAGGGAGAGGGAGGGTTTCTACAATCGCTTGATGCTTCTGCGCTTCGCTACTACAAGTTTTTAGGTTTTTCTGACCGACAATTATCCGTTCTGACGGGCGCACCAGAGCCAGTCGTCCGCGAATATCGCAAAACGATGGGCGTTCAGCCTGTGTTCAAGACGATAGACACCTGTGCAGCAGAGTTTGAATCATACACGCCTTATCATTACTCCACCTACGAGCAGGAAAACGAATCCGTGCGTTCCGACCGCCCGAAAGTCGTGATTCTGGGCGGTGGACCGAACCGCATTGGTCAGGGTATTGAGTTTGATTATTGCTGTGTGCAGGGCATTTTCGCGCTGAAACAAAACGGCTGCGAAGCAATCATGATTAACTGCAACCCCGAAACCGTTTCGACTGATTACGACATTGCCGACAAGCTCTATTTTGAGCCGCTCACGCTCGAAGACGTGCTGAACGTGCTGGAGTTCGAGAAGCCCGACGGCGTTATCGTCACGTTTGGCGGGCAAACGCCGCTCAAACTTGCCCATGCCATTGAGCAAGCGGGCTTCACGATTTTGGGAACCTCGCCCGAAGGCATTGACCTTGCGGAAGACCGCAAGCGTTTTGGACAATTGATTGATGAAATTGGGATTGCATGTCCGGCGTACGGCACGGCTACGACGATTGAAGAAGCTGTTGTGATTGCTGGTCGCATTGGCTATCCAGTGTTGGTGCGCCCTTCGTACGTGCTGGGCGGACGTTCAATGCAGATTTGCTATCGTGACGAAGCCGTACGCGAGTATATGAGCCGTGCGATTGCGGTGTCGCCGGAACGTCCGATTTTGATTGACCATTTTCTCGAAAACGCCTACGAGTTCGATGTTGATGCGGTTTCGGATGGCGAGCGTGTTGTGATTGGTGGCGTGATGCAACACATCGAGGAGGCTGGGATTCACTCTGGCGATTCGTCGTGTGTGCTGCCGCCGTACAACATCACGAACGAACAATTTGACCAGATTATTGACCACACGCGGCGTTTAGCAAAGGCGCTGAAGGTGGTGGGGTTGATGAATATTCAGTTTGCGCTGCAAGGCGATGAATTATTTGTGATTGAAGTCAATCCCCGCGCGTCGCGGACGGTTCCGTTTGTCTCGAAAGCGCGTGGCGTGGCGCTTGCACAGATTGCCACGCGCGTGATGCTTGGGCAAAAGTTCTCGGACGCTGCTATGCCAAGAGTGGATGATTTTTCACTATCCGCAACCCGCGTGGCAATTAAGGAATCTGTCTTTCCATTCAATAAATTCCCGAAGGCGAACATGTACCTTGGTCCTGAGATGCGCTCTACGGGCGAGGTAATGGGTATTGATGCAAATTTTGCGAGTGCGGTTGTGAAGGCAAACATTGCTGCCGGACATAGATTGCCGGAGTTTGGGCGCGTATTCACATCGCTTTGCGACCGTGATAAAACACCGCGTGCGGCGCAAATGATAAAGGGGTATCAAGAACTTGGTTTTGAAATCGTTGCCACCAAAGGCACTGCCGCATGGTTAGAGACGCACAGCATAGCAACCAAGCCACTTCTGAAGTATTACGAAGGCAGCCCAAACGTGATAGACCAGTTGGAAGGCGGCGAAATTCAGATGGTGATTAACACGCCAAAGGGTGAAAACTCGCGCTACGACGAAATGGTGATGGGGCGTGCCGCGATGAAGCAAAAAGTGCCGTTTTTCACAACGCTTGCCGCAGCACAGGCAACGCTCAGGGGGCTGAAATTCTTGCGCTCCGGCGGCACGGTGAATGTGAAATCGTTGCAGGAGTATTATGCGGAGTAACTTTATCTTTATCATTGCACTCTTATTGAAGTTTAGATAAATTCCTGAAAACCGCATCAAACCTTACGCGCAAGAACCCCACTCAATCTCCCCTTATAAGGGGAGAAGCAAGACGCAACACGTCTTCGTGGCGGCTTGCAGAGGGGTGATGCGCTTGAGGGTAGTC
>JANYIG010000235.1 GCA_025358765.1 Candidatus Kapaibacterium sp. | reverse complement strand
GAAAATTTGTTCCCGTAATCGTAATGGTCGTATCTACACTGCCCGTAGATAAAGGCGATGGCGTGGTGCGTGTGACCGTTATGGGTGGATATTTGACGTTAAAAAAGACCTTGCGCGGTTTCGATTCTCCACCCGGTGCTGGATTGATGATTGCGATGTCATTATAGCCATAATCTACCGCACCGCCCGGGACGTTAAAGGACAGCGTAAAGTTATTGTCATTAAATACGGTCGAGATGATTGTATCTTTTTGAGCTACGGGGTTTGTGATGCGGACTTTGGCAGAGTCTTTCACGAACGTGTAACCGCTTGGGGTGAGGGCTTTACTATCAGCCCTGAGCGTTGCTAACCCGCCTTTGTAAGCAACTTTAACGCCAGCACTAAAGTCGTTTATATCGTTATTGATAGGTTGACCATTGGGGAACGTAATCGTGGTGATATTGGGCTTGAGGGCAAATACTTCTTGCGTATAAAGTTCTTCTGCGCTTACGCTGTCTGCCGTGAGAATATTAAAATCGTGCTGACCATTTTTGAACGTCAGATATTTTGTGGCTTCTGGTAGTTGTGAAATTCCAAAGCGTAATTCATTTGCGGATTGAAAATTAGTCTCTATACGTTTGCCATCCACAAAAACTTTGGTTCCGCTATCGAATTTGGTTCCCCGCACAATGAAATCTATTGGATACCGTTTAAATCGCATACCCAAATTTTGCTGTACGTCTATACCGGCATAGAGGCTGTCAAGAGATTCTTCCCGCTCATTAAACCCTTCCTTGTATTGATACAATGTTTTTACACTGGAAATGGTAGGCGGCGTACCCACAAGTAAAGATTTCGTGGTGAATAAACCAACGGTATCTTGATTATAGACTCGGAACCATATTTTCCCTTCTTCGCTTGCTATTTCTTTAGGCAGATACACCGAAACTTGCGTAGGCGAAATGTACGAGGTGATTGGTAAAAGTTTTGTTGCTGTTTTTATCTGCGTTCCTTTTTTGACAAAATAATATTCCACAAGCGTTGTGTTCTCAAAGTTTTTTCCTATAAGGAAAATAGTTGTGTCTGTCGCTGGTGGAATATGAGGCTGGAGTGACGGTTTTACTTGTCCCTCTGGTTGAATGGTATTCACGAGCGGTAAGAGGTCGGGGTCGTAAGCTCGAAATGCCACAGCATTTGATAACACCCAACCGTTATTTCCATCGGGATTGGCAACCCACAGCGAATCAAACCCTGGGGCAAATTGTCCGCCGGGAATCTTTACGGATGTAATTTCTTGCGTTGTGACATTGTCGCTATACGCTACTTGGTTGTAAGGCACTAAACTTTTGTGTTGAATTTTTGATTCTTTGGATAGGTTCACGCCTCGCAGCGAAAATGCGGTATCGTACAGACGCGCAACAATTTTTGTTGGTTTGAGTAACACAACGCTATGAGGGCGCAATATTTCTGCCTTGAAGGACAATGTGCCGGATTGTCCGCCGCCTACGCGAAATAAAATTCTTTGAGGAGCTGGTCTCGTTATTGTAATATCTTGTGCCGGATTCGTAATGTACACAGGGTTATTGTTGCCTGTCTTTACTGCTGAATCTGGCACAATACCAGAAATGCTTTGTGCTAAAGCACTTACATTGAGGTTCTTTTCCACCTTAATACTGTTGACATAAAGACTTGTATTGCCAACAATGCCTGTACCTTTAACTTGTATTTGTGCCTCTCTACCGCCCAAAACAGTATCCTGAGTTACGCCACGAACCGAAACAATGCTGTTTAAAATCGGCTTCGGATTCACTACAAAAAAATCTGCTGCATCTTCGTAACGTTTGCCATTTTCTGTGACTCGTACGATGACATTATGCCTGCCGAGACCAAGGGTAGTTAATAAATTTTGAGGAACGTCTATTACCAGCCTATCACCAACAACAACATCTCGGGGGTTAAAAGAAAATATCGGGAGTTTAGTATTATCTAAAAACACTTCTGTTATTGATGACAAGTAAGAAGAACTACTTCCAAACAAATTCATACCCGCCATATCCAGCCTGATTGCCTCATTCGTTAATAGTGTGTACTGGTCATTCGTAGCTGTATTCCGTAAAGATGTAATGTGTGGTCTGCTGTTGCGAATGAGTAATTTAAACTTTAACGTAGAGCTTCCACCACTCGGAGTCGGGTTTCTAACTGTTACCGTGTACATACATTGACTTTTGTTACCAACTAAAGCATTAAAGAATACAGTGTTTAAGACAGAAAAAGAAAGTGTTTTTCCATTTCCATTGATACGTTGTGAGTCATCTTTGATATTTAGGTTTCCACAATTTGAAGAATAGATGGTCAGTTCTGAATCATATACAAATCCAGAGCCATTGATAGTAAAGGTTGTATTATCAAAGGGTCCTGTCGGTAAATCAGCAATTTCAAGAGCGTACACTGAATCACGAACACCAGTAAACGGATCTATCACAACTGTCTGGGGAGGTGCGCTACTGTTGATTTGGAGTGATTGTAAAACAGGTGGTGGATTATTTACAAGAAGAGTAGGGCTTACAGCAATTGTTCCAGATAAATTACTAGGGCAACTCGAATAAACCATTGAAAGTGTAAAGCTACCTGCACCAATACACCGTAACAATGTTGCTTGATCATTAATGCTCAATGTTGCTCGATGGATTTTACTATCAATCTTGGTCAGGGGTATACTTATGGAACTACCACAAGTCTCGAATCGAGGAACGATTCTTAAAAAAATAGACGAACAATCATTGATTGTTGCGGTTGTGCCTATTAAAATGTTGGTTCCTATATCAATTATATGTACTTCCTGGTTATCAATAGTCATTATTCCACCACTTGATTGAACTTCGCCTGGATTTTTCACGTTTATCACTTTGCCTGTTGAACGGCTATTTTCAACTACATTGACAACGTACAAAGAATCCGATTCAATTGTTTGAGTGAGTCCCCAAGGAATCATTGCTTGGAAAATATTGATATTCACACGGTTTACCATTAGCTCAGTTCCTCTAAAAACTACACGAAGGCTATCACTAAAGTTATTGCCTGATACGGTAACGGTTGTTGCCATTGCAAATTCCAACTCCGGCGGATACACGCTCATAATCACGGGCTGCGGATACGCAACCGCAATCGTTCGTGCGCCGCTTGCAACGGGTACGCCTGCTGCCTCAACCGTGAACGTGCCGGGTTGCACAACGTGCAGCGCTTGTGTTCGCAATGAACCATCCGGCTGTGCGTTGGTTGCTATCGTGTCTATGACCGTTCCAAGCGAATCACGGTAGAGAATGGCGGTTGTGTAAGGGATGGCATTGTCGAACGAATCACGGAACGCAACCGTAAATGGTGGCACATCCGTTCCCACAAACGCTTGATTAGGCACACCTGTAAACACCGCTTTAGCAAGCGTGTCTGCCCTTACCACAAAACTGCTCGTCCCCGTTGTTGTACCGATGCCATCCACCGTCAGCCGATACGTTCCCATGCGGATGAACGACGCTGTCGTGGTTGCGAAGTACGCTCCTTTCGGACTGGCAGGGTTTCGCAGAAGCGTAAACGTGCCGCTTGATGTGCGCTCCTCGTTTGCAAACCGCATTGTGCCTGCGTAATCCGCAAACGCATTATTGCCATCTTGGAAGAACACCGCAATCGTGGCTTGTGTTTGCCCAGCAATGAGCGTTGGCGCAGCACCAAACAAATCCACTTTTACCGCCGCCGTTGAACTCACGACCGCGAATGTTGTTCCTCCGGTCACACTTGCTGCCGCGAACCCCGCAATCGAAAGTTTGTAGGTCCCCGCCTCGCTAAAGGTGGTCGCGGTTGCCGTTGATACCCCATGAAATATCCGTGTGAACGGAACTGTTCCGGTGGAGCTTGCAGTGATGGGCGTTGTGGGTGTTTTGGTGAACGTGACCACACGGTCAGCATCGGTAAGATTGCCAAACACGTCACGATAGACAACGGTGAATGAGGGAAGCACGTCATCGGCACTGATCCGTGGGGTGAGGTAAAACACCTGAGCAGTTTTTGCAGCGGCGGGCGTGACGGCAAACGCCGTTGTTCCGGTGAGCGTACTTAAAGCATTCACGGCAAAGGAATAATTCGCTGCCGTGCAGAACGAAATTATGGTTGCCGTCGAAGCCCCAAGGGCAGTACGGGTCATGGCAATGGTTCCATTTGCGATGATGGTGCTGAGGTCAACCGAAGCGTGGGTGCTGTTCGAGAACGCAACCTCGCCGTTAAAATCGGTGGCGTTACCGTACTGGTCACGATAATACACGGTAAAGGCAGGTTGTGCTTGCCCTGCGGTGAGCGTAGGTTTGACGCTGCGGAACTCCGCGCTGGCTGCTGCTGCGGGCAGCACGACGAACGCGCTATCACCCGCAATGTTGGCAGCGGCAATACCGCTAATGGTCACGATGTAAGAATCTGCTTTGGTAAACTGCACCGACTCCACCCGGTACGCGCCTGTGCCAAGCGGCGTGACGGCAAGCGTATCGCGGAATGTGTTGGCGGCATTCCGAATAATCACCGCGCCAATGGTGCTATCGGTAGGATTGCCATAGCGGTCGCGGTAGGTGATGGTAAAGGCGTTTTGTGCTTCGTTAGCAAATCGCGTGGTGGCAAGCCCTGCGAGTTCGACACGATAATCGGTGGAAGGAACCACCGTCACCGCTGTTGTGCCGCTTACATTTGCCACGTTGTCTATGCCGATGGAATACGTACCCGCCGTTGTCATCACGAGTGTTGAACGATACACACCACGCGAACCCGTTGCAACAAGCGCAGAGGATTGGACGGGGGCTTGTGCTGAAGCGGGAGTGCGTTGCAACACAAGCGCACCTGCGTTCGGTGTTGGATTTCCAAAGGCATCGGTGAACACCACTTGCACCGTGAGCGCC
>JANYIG010000220.1 GCA_025358765.1 Candidatus Kapaibacterium sp. | reverse complement strand
CAACAAGTGGAAAATGAATATCTGCGCCTTCGCTGCGCCCAATCCAGTTTTTCTGCATTTCCATCGTGGATTGGGGCCATTCCACCAGCGACAAATCATGCAGCAGGCGCTCTGCGTATGCTGTGATGCGGAGCATCCACTGGCGCATCGGGCGGCGCTCAACGGTATAGCCTTTACCAACCCATTCATCCACTTCCTCGTTCGCAAGTACGGTTCCAAGCTGTTCGCACCAATTCACGGGAATTTCCGCAATGAACGCAAGGCGCTTTCCGTCTTTGTATGCCTCGATTTCCTGCGGTGTGGCGAGTTCTGCGGGGATCGGCAACTCGTTAATCGGACGCGCTTTATTCTGTGATTCGTCGTACCACGAATTGTAGATGAGGAGGAAAATCCACTGCGTCCATTTGTAATAGTCAGGATTGGTTGTGTCCACCAAACGCGACCAATCAAAGCTGAAGCCCAATGCTTTCAGTTGACGCGTGAACGTAGCGATATTATCCTCCGTCACTTTGGACGGATGAATGCTGGTGGTCATCGCATAGCGCTCGGTGGGCAGACCGAAGGCATCAAACCCCATTGGATGCAGCACATTAAAACCTTTTGCGCGTTTGTAACGGGCGATAATGTCCGTTGCAGTGTAGCCCTCCGGATGTCCCACGTGCAAGCCTGCACCGCTTGGATACGGAAACATATCCAGCACGTAATATTTTGGTTTCGAGAAATCTTCAGGGGTTTTAAACGTCTGGTTTGTTTCCCAGAATTGTTGCCATTTGGCTTCGATAGCTTTGTGATTGTAGGGCATAGAGAATGAATATGGTCAAAAAATTACGAGTAAATTGCTATTGTTTGAATTTGGCAAAATGATTATCTATTTCTGAACGCATAGCCATGCCAGCCTTCTCGAAGCAATCAAGAAGGTCGTTATATGTATTTTCACCACCAAGAAAATCCCAAAACTCTTCAGCAACTTTGAGTTCTTTAGGCAAATCTAACATTCCTTTCATTGTCCAACGCTGGTAGGGCTTAGGGTGATAGGGATTATACGGGATGGCGATATAAGAAGAAATTTTTGCACTTGGATCTGCTGCTAAAATAATTACTATCCATTCAAGTAGGGTTCGTTTGAAATCTTTGAAATTACCTTTATTTGGTTTTGCTGTTTTCAGGTCAAATAAGAAAATTTCACCTGTTTGCTTCTGCAAGAATAAATCAACTTTGACCGCCTTGAGTTCCCGCATTGTTCCTTGTTGGCAGACAGCACGAATGCGCTCAATTTCTTCGATCTTATTAGATGATATTCCTATGGATAAATCATTAATTATGGTTTGGATTTCATTTTGCGCTTCACTGCCAATTTTATTACCAACCGTGAACTGTGCGGCTGCATGAAAATTTTCATTTGCAAGAGCCACAGCAACAGGCTCAAAGATAGAATATCCAAAAGCAGTCATCAAAGAGTGCATGAATGAATAAAGAGCTACACGATCTTTACCCAAAAGCGCATGGTGAAAAGGCATGTAATTGCTCTCAGGCTTGTAATCTTGGAATTTATTCCGTAAACAAGTCTGAATAACTTTTTGAATATCATCTTTATGTATATTGTTGAGAGGCATGATTTATCGCCCTTTCAAATGAAAAATAGTCTCTGAATATGCTCCTTTATCCTTCTCTGTGCGGTTCAGCACTGGTCGTTTGTATTGATTGGCAATCGTCATACCAGCATTTGCCGCAATGTCGGGATAGAGGTTGTTTTTGTCGTTAGCAACCAAAAAAATATCATAATTATCCGCTAAAAAGCGCTTTGTATTGTTCAACACGTTGCTAATGCCTTGCACGTAATCTTGTTGCGCTTTTTTACTTTGTTTTTTCGCCATCGAACCAATTTCTTGGTCGTCTTTGCGCTCAAATCCAAAGAGATCGTAGGCGTAGGCATGCTGCTCGTGATAGTCTATCAAGCCGACATACGGTGGACTGGAGAAAATACCACGTACCTTTTGCTGTTTGGCAAGGTTTGCAAATTCAGGATCGCGTTTTTCTAACAGACTTACGATATCAATCGTCTCGGAATTGCCGTTTAAGCACACTTGCATCGTGTCCGTACTAAGTTTAGCAAAATCGCTAAAACGCTGAATGGTATCTTTGCTATACCGTTCCCACCACGAGACAATCGAAAAAAGTGGCTTACAGATTTTACCGTGTTTGGCACAATAGTAGGGCGCGGCAACAGGCTCAACCAGCGTTGCCAAATCCGCATGTGTCGTGGCGCGGCAGCTGCGAATGGTACGGCTTAACATCACCGTAAGAATTTTTTTGATATGCACATTTTCAACAGCTTTGATTTGCTCAAAAACAAAATCAATTTCCTCGCGGACAGGTTGTAAATACCATTTTCCCAAAAAACGTTCTTGGTTTGTTTGGCGTATTGTTATGCCAAATTCTGCCACGAGCTGATTGTATCGTGCTGCAACTATATGCTCGTGCTGTTCGCCATATTCTTGTTCGTTAATTTCTTTATTACGGGCTTGTATCTTAAACTCTGGCGATGGAAAATATTTTGTATTATATTCATTCAGATATTCTGTGAGAGCGGTTTCAAACCTGAGATGCTGAGAGTCATAAACAAACTTTTTTAGTGCCTTCGTAATTTCCAAAACGTGAAAATGTAAGTCTGCAAGATGTACAGAGGAAACTTTCACATTGGAGATAAGTGTATTAAATGCAGAAATATCCACACCAATTGCATGAATACCAAGCTCCTTTGCTTGCACAAGCGTTGTGCCGCTGCCGCAAAACGGGTCGAGAACAATATCACCTCTGCGAAAAAACGCCTCGCGCTTGAACTCATCCGTATGGTCATCCAAAAAATATTCAACAAGCTGCGGAATAAATTTGCCTTTGTACGGGTGCAAGCGGTGAACGTGTTTTGTGGTGTCGGATTCCTTCAAATAATCAAAACTCAGCGCCCAATTCAAATCCTCGCCAAGCGCGTCTTTCCACGACACCTCACGCTCACCATAGTAGGATTTGTAATAACGAACAAGGTCATCCTTATTTACCAAAACCGCTCCATTACCACCTGCTTTCGGTATGCGCCCCTAGTTGATGAGGTACGAAATGTTGGACGTTGTCACATTTTTTTGAATATGGTTGCTGGCAAATTCTGCTGCTTCTTTGATGCTAAGGAGGCTGTTCATATACGCTCGCTTTAAAGTTGGATTAAATGACATTACACCGTTATCCGCCGCTTCCGACCAAGCACTTGCAGCGTTTCGACAGCTTTGCCGCCCACGATGGAATAGGCTTCGTCATACAAATTTACCGTCGGGCAAACGTGATATGGCACGCCGTAGAGCGCATCGCCCACCTGCACACTTTGCCACGCTGCCGCATCGTGCAAACGTATGACGCTGTGTTCTTCGCTTTGGCTCAGAAGTTCGTAAGGGCTAAGATTCAAAAAACGAATCCGTTTGTCTATCGGGTTTTCGGCGGCAACGGCTTTGTGTCCCATATCTACCGTAATAAGCCCCGCAGCAGGCTTAGAAACAATACGCGCAAGCACAAGCGCCGCATATTCATACTCTTGCTCCAGCAGAATCGCTTCATACCCCCAATCCCACCGCACACACGTTCCCGGGCTGCAATACCGCTCTGCGTGAAGCGCGTGTACAGAAAACGCCGGAGTGCCACCCGCAATCACCATTGGCGGGGTTCCGATGAACCGCGCAATCTCGGCGCAGAGCGCTTCAACATCAGAAAAACCTGCTTCTACGGTGTTTTGGCGCAAGGCAAAATCCTCGTCGCGGATGTGTCCGTCGTACGCATGAATGCCGTGAATGCGGATGTTTGGCAACGCGGCAATTTGTTTGTACAGCTCAACTGTATTGGCGTTAAGCGGCGTACCTGACCTGTTCATGCCGTTATTGACATCCAAAAAAATATGGCTTGTTGCGTCGTGTTCTGCAAAAAAATCATTGTGCTGCCGCGCTGTGTGGATATTGTCTAAAAGCGAGGCAAAAAACACATCGGGATAGTGTTGCTGCAACGCCAACAAACGCCGCGTCTTGGGCGGCACAAGTTGATGAGCAATCACAACGTAGTTCCCGCCTGCTTGTGCGACCATTTCCGCTTCGGCAATCGTAGCACATTTGAAGCGAATAATGCCTACCTCCACCATCATTCGCACAACGGCGGGCATTTTGTTTGTTTTGACATGAGGCATCAGACGCTCCGTGCCGCCCGCCCTCGTTATCATGCGCTGGATATTGCGCTTGGCACGCTCGGTGTACAGCAGCAGTGCGGGAGAATCAAGCTCATGAATATTCTCAATGTCGAACCACTTTGGGTCAGGCGTTTTCATAATATTGGAACGTAATGTAGTCTCATACAGAGTATTATCGTACAGAGTATTGTCGTGCAGAAAGCCGAATTGTTAGACCCACACGCAATCCTGAGCGTGTCAGCCCGGTGTTAAAACTAAGACGATGAGCATAAGGCTGACAGCAAGAATTGTTAAAAAAATAATGTTGAACCATTTCTCAAAACTCAGCGCTCAATACAAATCCTCACCAAGCGCGTCTTTCCACGACACCTCGCGCTCGCCATAGTACGAGTGATCATACTGAATAAGGTCTTGTTTGTTAAGCAGCATCGCACCGTTACTGCCTGCTTTGGGTATGCGCCCGTAGTTGATGAGGTACGAAATGCTGGACATTGTCACGTTTTTTTGAATATGGCTGCATCTGATTATATGTAAGCGATGATGGAGAACTATAGAACAGGATATTTATCCCCAAAAATATCGTCCACCCGAAGCGGCTCCTTCAGCAGGTCGTTCGTGAGCGTCTCGCCCGCGTGGAGCGCAAAACGCCGCTCTGCACGGCACACCGTTACCGTTTCGTTGGCAGGCTCCACAATCCAACATTCCTGTACGCCAGAGGCTATCATTGCTTGGCATTTCAGCACCATGTCTATCATGGTCTGCCCGGGGCTGATGA
>JANYIG010000144.1 GCA_025358765.1 Candidatus Kapaibacterium sp. | reverse complement strand
GACGGTATCATCTCGGTGTTGCTGATGGGTTTGACGTTCTCGATAACGTCGTTCACGTGTACGGTTCCGTTTGTAGGGGCGGCGCTTGTGTCGGCATCCTCTGGCGAATGGTTTTATCCAATCGTAGGAATGGCGGGTTTTTCGGGCGTATTTGCGCTGCCGTTTTTTCTGTTGGCACTGTTTCCGTCGGCATTGTCGTCGCTGCCCAAAGCTGGTGGTTGGATGAATAACGTCAAAGTCGTGATGGGCTTTTTGGAAATCGCTGCCGCGCTAAAATTCATCAGCAATGCCGATTTGGTCTGGTCGTGGGGGATTCTCTCGCGGGAAGTATTTTTGGCAATTTGGATTGGCTGTGCGTTTTTGATTGTTCTGTATATCCTTGGCGTATTCCGCTTCCCGCACGATTCACCTGTGCAGGGAGTAGGAGCGGTGCGGGCGGTGATGGCACTTGTTTTTGCCTCAATGACGTTCTACTTGCTTTCCGGACTATTTGGCAAAAAACTCGGCGAACTTGATGCGTTTTTGCCACCAAAAGATTACGAGTCGTTAGTAAGCGGTCAATCGTCATTGGTCATTGGTCAGTCGTCATTAGTCGGCAGTGCATCCACGTCACGAACCAATCAACCAATGACCAATGACCAATTAACCAATAACAACGCGGCGAATGAGCAATGGATTTCGAGCTATGACGAAGCATTACAAGAAGCGCAGCGCACAGGCAAGCCAGTGTTTATTGACTTTACTGGTTATACGTGTACAAATTGCCGATGGATGGAATCTAACGTGTTCCCCGTGCCAGAGGTGCAAGCGCTGATGCAAAACGCCGTCCGTTTACGGCTTTACACCGACCGTCGCACGGAGCCGTCGCTCTCGAATAAAAAACGACAATTGGAACAATTTGGTTCAATTGAACTCCCTCTCTATGTGTTACTCAAACCGGATGGCACACTTATTGCTACAAAAGCATTTACGAGAGACCGGCAAGAGTTCGTCAGTTTTCTGAAAAAAGCTCTGTAAGGGTTTGCACAAGAAAGCGTAACATTCCAACGTGTTGTGTTTCTCGGAACTAACGATGATGTTCCACATTCATCCACACAACACTATGAAACGCATCCTCACTCTGTTCGCAAGCGTTCTTGTTGGTTTTGCTCTCGACGCTTGTACGCCCGCAACACAGCCAGACAACGCGAACCCTGCGCTATATCAAACGTGGGTTGCCGTCGGATATGACTCGACCATACAGGCACAAGTATTCGCGCCAGAATCGCCCGAAAACAGCGCACTCACAAACGGCGGTTTTGCATTTAAGTCCGATGGCGAGTTTATAGGCTATTCCAGCATTATCGCCCTGAAAACCTCACCGATGGTCTATGACGAATTTCGTGGCGGAAAGTGGCAGCAAACGGCATCCAACCTTATTTCCATCGAAGAAAAATACTGGAGCCTCGATAAAAAAATCGCCTACACGATGGAAATTGTACAACTACGCTCAGATAAACTTGTTGTGAAATGTCACTACGGCGGGAAATGATGGGCAGCAAGACAGTTAATTTTGCCCTGCCCTATTCTGCCCCCCGTGTGACTTTTTGGTGTGGCGTGTCTCTTATGGAAAATATGAGACATCACACATCAATTCCTTATATGCCATGAGCTATACTCTAAAAACCAGCCCCCTTCTTATTCTGCTGGTATTAACGCTTATGCTTCAAGCGTGCAGTACGGCAACAGAATCTACTATTTCTTCGCTAAACAAATCTTTGCTCTACGGAACATGGATGTTGTCTCACGAAGAGACAAAAGGCGATACAAGTGTGTACCGACCTGCGACATATGCTTTTCCATCCGCACGAGGGCGAACGGGATTTACGCTCAAAGAAAACGGGGAAGCCGTAGAAATAGGCATTGCTCCCGCCGATGGTCCGGCGTATTACGCAGGTACGTGGCGGCTTGTGGGTGATAAAACCGTTTTGCTCTCCATTGCTGGCTCTTCCGCTTACGGCTTCAACAGGCCCGCACAAACGATTCAGTTTGAAATTCTTTCGCTCACGAAAGAAATACTGTACGCCAAACACTTCTGATAAATGATTTATGCGATAGTTCAGGGTTCAGAGAATAGGACTTTGAGGTGCGAAATTTATTTCGCCTTTGCTCTTGTAGGATATTCTTACTCTCTTGACTTTTCTCTTGACTTTTCTCTTGACTTCTGTTGGGTTGTTTTGTAGATTTGGATATGCAATCATTGACAAAACACCGTACTCATGCCGACCATCAAAACTCTTTCCACCAAACAACGCCGAGTATCGTTTTTTTCTTTTGATTGCACCGAACCGATTCACGTTCACGTCGTGGAGCAAGGAAAGAAGGGTTTAAAAACGGCGAAAATTTGGGTGCGGCATCCCGGCTACATAACCATTACAGAGGCATATAATCATGGATTCACCGAGCGCGAAATCAATGACATCAAAAAAGAAATTGCCAACCACAAGGACATCATCATTACGGAATGGAACAATCACTGTGGAACAAACGACAAAACCGAACAGTAAATTAGGAGGTAAGCCCAAAAGGAAACCAAAGAGTACGACGCATTGTGTCTTGCAGACTAAAAGCGCAATTGTCGGGCTGTTGTTTGGTAGCGACACGCTTACGTTCATGCTGGATGATGGGCGAACACTCTCCGCACCATATTTCTGGTACCCATTTCTTGCGGCTGCAACAGACGAGCAGCGCAGCGACTACACTATCGAAGGCACGGACACGGTTTGGTGGAACGCGATAGACGATGGCATCACGGTAGATGCGTTCATACAAGGCAAGCCTGACGTGAGCCGCCATGCGGTAGAGTGGCGTATGAATCGTGGATATGCGTGGCTCGATGCGTGGGTGGAGCAGCGCATGACAGACGAAGAGCGCAACACCCGCAACGAACAACTTGCTTTTCTCCGCGCAGCCTACGGCGTTCCCAAAACACCGCCAAACCTTTACGAGCAGCGCAGTGAGGACAGGCTCTTGACGGCAGCCGAATTGCTTACAGAGTTAGAGCATCAGCGTGTGAAAATTTCCAAGCAACGTTTGCACCAGCTCACACGCGGCTTTCGGCAGAAAAAAGGTGGTAAGACGTACACGATTGCGCCCGTGCTGGAAAAAGGACACGATTGGTTGGAACTTGATGGCAAGGTGCGCTATACGACAAATGGCATAGCGCATATCATCCGTCAAAGCGCACATCGGTTGTAGATGCTACTTACCTTCACCCGCAAACCCCTGTATAGTCGCCTTCTACCGCTCAATAATTATTCTCCACACCGCCTGTTCACCCTTGTCCGTCGTAAGTACCAGCACGTACACGCCAGCCGCGTTGTTGGAACAGATAAACGGCAATTCTTGTTCTCCATTCGCCAACGAAACGCTCTGCGCCAGTGTCGCAATCCGTTTACCATAGATGTCGTGCAACGAAAGCGTCACGTTTCGTGATTCCAAAAGCGTAAACCGTAAGGTTGCTTGGTCGCGGACGGGATTCGGCGCAACGCTCTGTACGCTCAATACGTCTTGACGTGCGGGTTTCGGAGCGTTCATAATGATGCTCTTCTGTAATCCATGTCGTTGCCATTCCTCACGATAGCGTTCTGGCAGCATTGCAAGAAACTCCGGCGTTGCGCGATACCACAACACCAGTTCTCGCGCGGCATCGGGGCGCACAAGCACGGGCAATAGTTCGTTGATGGGGATGATTAGCATATTTTCACTGGTACTCGCACTATTCGGCGCGTCGAGGGAATGTTGCACAAGCGGGTAATAACCACCATCCGGCTGCGAAAGCGCAAGTGGGGTTTGGATGGTACCCGCATTCGGTTCGTCGTCCAACACATCGCTCCACGTGAGTGAAAGCGCGGTTTCGGTACTCGCGTGGGCATTTACTGCAAGGCTATCTTTTGCTCCATTCATTTGCCACCAACGAACATTTGTGCGGCGTAGCGTACCGCGTAGCAACATCGGAAAACTCACGTACCGTTTGAATGGCGCTAACTTTTGTTCGCTAATTTGGGTTGGTTGCCGAAACGTCGGTTCCGTCTCGCGCAGCTCCACGCCGATGTGCCGCAACTCTTCCTCGTTCAATTCTATCAATCGAATGCCTTTAACGGTCGGACTTTGCAGAGATTTTGCCTGTTTTTCGCTGTGCTGTAACGCATTACTCTTGCTCACAATCGTGATTCCGTCTTGCTCCGAAGAGCTTGCGTGTGAAAGAGTTTCCGTCGGTGTTTGTAATGTTGTTGCTATTTCCGGCACTGTTTCTGGTGACATCGGCAAGCGGGTAAGCATTAGATACACAAAACCAGCCACAACGCAGGCGCTCACAACGGCGGTGGTTACGAGTTTATGCTGCACCATATACCCTCCAATGCGCTTGTAGGTTGGTGTTGCGGGTGCTTGCATTACCGGAGTATTCGTGAACGCCTCATTCAACACTGCGTCGAGGCGCTCTTCGCTCAAGCTCAAACGCTGCGCGTCCTGCTGTGCTTTGCCAATGTAATAACTGAGCGTGGTTTGTTCGGTCGTAATCATAATAATAAAGAGATAGTAGGTTCAAAGAATATCATTGCGAACACCCATCAGCGCCGCCAATTTTTCGCGTCCGCGCACAAGGCGTGATTTTACGCCAGAAAGCGACCCACCTTGCATCTGGCGGATTTCTTCGAGCGAAAATCCAAGCACATCAAAGAGCATCACCGCCTCGCGTTGGTCGTCCGAGAGTTTATCCAATGCGGCATAGAGCAGCTGTGCATCGGCAAGGTCGTCGGGCAGATTGTCCGGCGACGGCTTCAAGGCAGCATGGGGGCTTGTTCCAAACGAAAAAAATCGCCGTTTACGCTCCGTATGCCGATACACCGCCCGCCGCGCAATCGTAAATATCCAAGGCTTGAACGCCGCTTCGTTGTTGAGAGTGTGGAACTGTTCCCATGCTTTTAATATTGCTTCGCTCGTGATGTCCTGTGCTTCCTCGTAGTTCCGCGTAAGGCTGTACGCAAAGCGCAACAGCGCATCGCCGAGCGGGGTGAGCAATTCCATAAAACGTTGTTGGTCGGAATGCTCATGGGTCAATGCCTTGGATGTGCTTTCATTCCTCACACTGTCGTTTGCGTCGTTGCTCATATCGTATATGGTTGCCATCGTTGTTGTCATCCGTATTGCTCCT
>JANYIG010000133.1 GCA_025358765.1 Candidatus Kapaibacterium sp. | reverse complement strand
TGTTGATAAACCAGCACAGAATGTGCGTTTTTACGGTCAACCACACGCCAACAATGCTAAACAGAACCGCGCCAATTTCAATCGGTGTCATTGTTCACAGAGACTTGTGAAGAACATCAAATTTACTATGAACATTTGGTCACAACAACAAAAAAATGTGTCTTTGGTCGCCGTGTGGAAAAGAACCATTTGTGCAGCGATTATTTTTATTGTATCCTTGCAATGCCATTGTATGGTGCGTTCTGTTCAAATTTGTCTCAAAACAGAACGATAATAGGGAAGTTGGGTGAAAGCAATTCATTGTTGAACATTTTCTAAAAATATTCAACGACCGAAGAACTTGATTCCCACGCGGTTGCGCCGCCGTAACGGACGACGACCTGTCAACAGCATCACTGCTCGCACAAACGGAGTGGGAAGATGGACGGGAAGGACGACTCCGAAGCCGGAAGACCTGCCAGCAATGCTCATCAGTATGAAGCGTGTTCACAATGCGGTGAACCATGCTCATTATTCGCGCTAACGGATGCGATGAGGAATGTGTGTTGTAGATTTTGTGTCGTTCGTGATTGATATGTGATAGTGACGTTGCGGGATTTCCCGCTTCCACTTCCTCCTCAATACCACTTCTGGTCTTGTTTCTGCACGAAACTCTCTACTCTGCTTTCTTCCGTCCCTCCGTTATGCTTTTTCCTCAACAAAAGCACAAAAACGGAACCGAACCATGACATCGTTTATACTGCCGCTCATCCCTGCGCGTGACCTAACTACGTCTAACGCAGAGACTTCCTCTATTTTTCACAATGCCATCTATAACAAAACCAAGCTGTTTGGTTCCTTCGGTGCGTTGGAAACAAGCAGATAGTACTCAATCGCCCGCAAGGGAGTAGGCTTTTTTTATCTATTTAAGGAGTAGTCCATGTATCGAGTGTATTTTTTCGCAATTGTTTTGTTGTGTATTATTGCGGTAACGGCTTCCCATCTTCACGCTCAACCAACGCGCACGGTTGCTGTGAACCTTCAGCCGCTTGCGGTTATTCCGGCGGGCAATCTCGTTCACATCTTGTGCGGACGTGTGGATGCAAATTTTGATGGTGTTCAAGATGCCGGTGACGCTGCTGCGTCGTGGGTGACGGTGGATGCTACGACCTATCAAACGGTGCGGACGCTGAATTTTTTATGGCAAGAAGGCATCGGGTTCCCGTCACGCCCCGCATTCAACGCAAACACTAATCGTTTGTATTTGTCGCAAAATGGTCGTATTCGTGCGTTCGATGCGCTTACGCAAGCGGTCGTGCGCGACACGGTCGTTCGCATTGATACGCTTGCTCAACGTGCGTTTTCCACAAGTGGCAGTGTCTCGGCGCTCAGCGTGGATGCCGCAAGTAATCGGTTGTACATCACGTTACGAGGAAGTGCAACATCGGCAGTGGTGGAGCTTGATATTGCCACAAGCCGCATTGTGACTACCTATCCGGCTCATATTTTTGCACAACAAACCGCTCCCTACCAGACAGCAAACGGTCGTAAGGGCATTGCTATTATGAACGAAGGGAATTTTAACAGCATGAATGCAACGGTGTTCCTCTCGAAATCACCGACAGAAAGCACGGTGCTGAACGTTGGCGGTACGGCGAATCATCTCTTGAAACAAGGTGATTCCTTGTTTGTGACGATGAACAGTTCGCACGAGGTTCATATTGTGGATTTGAATACCGAGCGTATTGTCCGCACGATTCCGACGGGAACAACGGGCTTCGACGGTCCCCGCGAATCTGCGCTGCAAGGAACCACGCTGTATGTGACCACATACGCGGGCGACGTGCGACGGTTCAATATCGCCACCGGGCGCGAGTTTACGCCGCGTCTGAATCCGCAAGGCAAACCCGAAGCGGTTGCGGTGGTGGGAAGCATTGTTTGGGTGACGAATGCCTACAAATCGGCTTCCTACGATTACGCAAACACTGTTGCTGTGTTCAACCCGACAACGCTTGCGGTGAATGCGCTGAACGAGCGTCCGCTTGCGGCAGAACTGCGTGTATTTCCGAACCCCGTCACGGAACAAGCGCAAGTAACAGTACGTCTTGAAGACCGCTTGAATACTGCTTCCGTGAGAATGACACTCGTCAATGCTCTTGGAGTCACTGTGGCAGAGCTTGTTTCGCAACAGAATACTCAGCAAGCCGATGAAACCATGCTTCGAGCAGAATTTTCGCCTGCGGCGTTGGGATTGAGTTCGGGGCAGTATTTTGTGAGAGTGCAAGCCGGGAGCCGTGTTCAAGCAATTCCTGTTCACATTATTCGGTAAAAATTCGGTAAAAAATAATCCCATAAAAATGGTTCTTCACGCAAGCAAACAGTGTGGGCGCTGCGGCGCTGAATTCGTCTGTAACCCGGGCGCTATAACGGAATGCCAATGTTCAGCGATTGTGCTGACAACCGCCGAACGTTCCTCCATTGCCTCGAACTACGATGATTGTTTGTGCATACAGTGTTTGCGTGCGCTGAAGGCTGAAATGAATATCGCGTTCAAAAGCGAGAAGCTGAATGAAAAATTTACTCTCATCACCAAAACCCTCTCGAACCGATGAAGTTTTTTTTACATGTTTGTACTGTTGGACGTTGCTGTTTAGCTATTTATACGATAATGTTGTCTTCGCTCCACGCCCAGACATCCCGCTCAATCTATGCTGCGGGTGTTGATACCGTATTTTTATTCAAACCCGGAACGGGGCAAAATTTGGGACAGGAAGCAAAATATTTCCCACTGAATATTTTTGGATTGCCTGACACGACTGCTCGTGAAGATGTACCCGCCACACGACCCGAGCAAATTTGTTCGTTGGGATTCGGCGGTGAAATTATCGTTGGTTTCAAAAATGCGGTGCTGGTGGATAGACCGGGCGCGGATTTCACGATATTTGAAAATGCGTTCAAATACTTGGGCAATAGAATTTATGCCGAACCAGCAAAAATTGCCGTCAGCCGTGATGGGGTAAGGTTTGTGGAGTTTCCGTTCGATTCAGTTACGCTGCGTGGTTGTGCGGGCAAAACACCTACAAATGGTAATCAAAGCCCATTTAATCCAGCTCTCAGCGGCGGTGATAGTTTCGATTTGGCGGCAATTGGTATGGATTCAGTACGGTTTATCAAAATTACCGATATTTCCGCAATCGTGTTGAACAATCCGCAGCATCCATTTTGGGACGTGACGATTTCGGGTTTTGATCTCGATGCCGTTGTTGGACTCAATCTCGCACCGCTCCTGCTATCAACAGGCGTGAACGTACAAAACGAAGAGCCGATTGTGGATATTGCCCTAACAAATGATATTATTGCAATTCGCCGCACAACAAATAATCAAGCCTTTTCTATGCGCTGCGAACTATATGCGCTGAATGGCACGCTCATCCTTAGTCAGGGGCTTTCGAGCGCTGAAACCTTTATTCATACTAGTGCTTTGGCACGGGGCGCATATTTTTGTATTTGTCGTGGAGGAGCGTATGTGTTTTCGCAAACGATTTTGCTCTGGTAGCGGCTTACAGAGCAATTTGCGGTCAGCATTGTTATTATTGGCTTTATGCGTTTACGCCTGCTCTTGCACAAAACAGCCGAGCGATTCCCCAGTTGTAATCCTTGATTCTGCGGTTCGTTCCGGCACATACATTCTCTGTGAAGGGCTTTGGAGACAAGATAATTCAACGCTTTTACGGTTCGATGCAACAACTGGCGTGGTCACAAAGGACGTGTTTGCGCTCATAAATCCGGGTTTGCGCTTGGGCGATACGGGCAATGATATGGTACTCAAGGGTGACACGCTCTACATCGCAGTATCTACCTCGAAGACGATTGAAATTCTTCGCGCTTCCACCGGCAAATGGCTTGGGCGGATTCGCCTTGCGGGAGTGCTTCAAGAGCCGCGCTGCATAACGATTGTGAGCGATAGTGTTGGTTTTGTGACAAACTTGAACGACGATTCCGTCACGGAATTTAATCCTACAACATTTACAGTGCGAACGGGTAGAATCCCCGTGGGACCTGCGCCGGAAGGTATTGCTTCCACGGCGCGATACGTTTTTGTTGCTAATTCTGGCTATGGCGATTATCGTGCAAAAGAACCAAAAGCTGGTACAATTTCTGTGCTGGATGTGCGTACACACGAGGAAATACGGCTTCTTGAAGGTGTTCCAAATATATTGCGGTTATGTGTTTCTGCCGACAAACGGAGGCTTTATGCTGCGTATCAACATTTGCTTTCGCAGAAAGACTCCTTGGGTGGTATTGTGGAGTATGACGCAGAAACCCTTCAAGAGCTTCGCCGTTGGCGCATGAAACGTCCGGGATCGCCTCATCTTAGCGGTGCTGGCGATACGCTCGTATTCCTTTCGGATGCTCGTTTATTGACGATTATGCTCCGCGATGCTGATGCTATGCCGCGTGTGGTCGTTAGCAATCCCACCGCGCAAGCGTCAGTGCCGGATGTATGGTACGGTTTGGGTATTCACCCCGTTACGGGGCAGCTTTGGGTTGCCAACGTTCGCAATTATACGGTGAATGGGGAGGTCATTGTCTTCACACCAGATGGGAAGCTGGTTCGGCGCTTTGACGTAGGGTTAAATCCAAATTCCTTCGCTTTCTTCTGACTCGAAGGTATCAAACGCCTTCTAATGCAAGGTGTTATCTAATTTTTGTATTTGTCTGAAATGCTGTATTTTGCACACCTAAGCGCTATACAATCTTGTACCAACCCTCGTTTTTTAGCCTTGAAGCCATGAATCAGATGCGACGAGTTCTTCTTCCGACTTTCGGTGGCTTGATTGCCGCTCTCACGCTCTGCTTCTGGTTAGGGTTTCCTGCCGAAGCATGGTCGCAAGGGAAGTTGTTAGATTCGGCATCATTAGGAAAACAAAAAACGTATAAATCGTTCTACGACGCGCTGAAGGAGACCGAAAAAGTCTATAAACTTGATATTTCATCAAGTGATATGGCGGAACTTCCACCGCAAATTGGCGATTTTTTGCATCTGCAAATTTTAGATGTCTCCCGCAATTCCATTGACAGCCTTCCGCCCGAAATTGGCAACCTCACGAATCTCCAAGAACTGCGCGTATCCTACAATCAGCTTCGGTCGCTGCCCGAAGCGCTTGGAAAACTCGTGAATCTGAAAGAACTCAAAGTGAATGGTAATAGGGTAGAGCACCTTCCGCTGGAAATTGGCGGTTGTGTGTTGTTGCAGCGTTTGGATGTTTCCTCGAACAAACTGACAACGCTGCCGCCCACTATTGGTGCGCTCAAGAAGGTTTCTGAGTTCAATGCTTCGGACAACAAACTGACAACACTGCCGTTTTTGATGGGCAATATGCGGAATATGATAGAATTGCGGCTCTCGAAGAATAAACTCACCAGCATTCCGGCAGAACTTAGTTGGATGACGAAGTTGCAGATTTTGGATTTATCGGGTAATAAACTTCGCACGTTGCCGCCGGATATTGGAAAATTGAACAATTTGAAAGAGTTGCATCTTTCGCCGAACAAATTGGACAGCCTACCCGCCGAGATAGGGGATATGCGGAGCCTACAGGAATTAAACCTCTCGTATAATAACCTCAGCGACGTTCCGGCGCAAATCAGTGAATTGACGAACATTCAAAAACTTTCCTTATCGGGGAATCACTTCACCAGTTTCCCCAAAGACATCTGCAAATTGAGGAATATTCGGGTTCTTTATTTGTCTGGGAACAAGATTATTAGTGTTCCGGCGGATATTGGGAAATTAGTCAATATGGAGTTGTTGTACTTTTCGCGGAATAATATTGCCCTGCTGCCCGCCACCATGAACAATCTCAAAAACCTCCGTGACCTCTATTTGGAGGGGAATCCCATCGTTGGAAGTAAGCAGCAACTCAAAGCGCTGCGGAATATTCTTCCCAACACGACTATTTTGCTTGACTAATTGGTCATTGGTTCTTAGTCATTGGTCATTGGTTTTTCCATGAAGTAACCAAGCACTCTCATCCACATATTCATTCATCGCTATGAATCGTTTCCTCAACATCGCACTGCTGGCTGTTGCATTCTGTCTGACAGCGCTTTCTACGGCGTTTGCAGGCACGGGTATTCCATCATCTGATGGGTTTGAAAAAACGTTCGTAAAACTTGGTTCCGAAGTCGCTGCCGAGCAGAACTGGTCTATGTTTAAAGGAAAGAAGCTGGGTTTAATTGTGAACCATTCTTCGTGCAATTCAAAAGGCGAACACCTTGCCGACGTACTTGCCGCACAAAAGCTGGCGGTGAAGCTCTTCGGACCGGAACACGGCATTCGTGGCGCGAAGGACGAGGAAAATCTGAAGGACGAGATTGATCAAAAAACAGGGCTGTCCGTGATTTCGCTTTATAAATCCGACAAAAGAGCGCCCAATGACGAGGATTTGAAAGGCATTGACGCTCTTGTGTTCGACATTCAAGAAATCGGCGTTCGGTATTACACCTACGCTTCCACGATGGCGCTTGCTATGAAAGCCGCCGCCAAAGCAGGCGTGGAGTTTTATGTGCTTGACCGTCCGAATCCCGCTATGCCGTGGGGGGCGTTTGGTGCGGTATTGGACAAAGAGTTCGAGGGCGGATTTATTAGCATGTATCCGATTCCGATGACGCACGGTCTGACGATTGGCGAACTTGCGAAATATTACAACGAGGAATTTGGCATCAAATGTAAGCTCACGGTCGTGCCGATGGAAAACTACAACCGTAGTTTGTATTACGACCAAACAGGTTTTCCGTGGCGCAATCCCAGCCCGAATATCCGTTCGATGGACGCACTGTTGGCATACCACGTGTTTGGCTGTTTCGAGATGATGAACCTGAGCGTTGGGCGCGGCACGGCTACGCCGTTTTTGGTCTATGGTAATCCCGATTGGAAAGAAGGGCGCATGACGATTGATTTGCTCAATCTTAAACTCACGGGATTTAAGTTCGATCCCGTAACATTCACGCCCGAAAGCTCGAAATTTCAGGGAAAACTTTGCAAGGGTTTTAAGGTGACGATTACCGAGCGCTCGCTCGTGGAGCCGCTTAAAGCCATGATAGCCGTTGCAAGCGTCATCCTGAAGCAGTTTCCCGAAGCCGCTCGCGCCCAAGAAATCGGGCTAACGGCAAAGATGATCGGCAGCCGAAAAGTTTTGGATTTACTTAAAGCAAACAAAGATGCCGATGCCATCGTAGAAAGCGTGGAACAAGCCACCGACCCACAAGTAAAGGCATTTGTCGAGAAAAGTAAGAAGTATCGTTTGTACCAGTAATCATTCATTATGCGAAGTTTCATCGTTGTCCTTTTTTTACTGCTTTGCAGCTGTTTGGCATCGCAAAAATTTACCAGCCAGACGCAATACGTCTGGGGGCAGCAGAAAACCTACGAACTTCATCGTGTTCAGGAAGGTGATGCTATCACGATTGACGGCAACTTGAACGAACGGTCGTGGTTACACGCCGAAAGCACGGGCGATTTTGTACAAGTGAGTTCTGCAACTGCCCCGGCGCAAAAAACTCGTGCAAAAATGCTTTGGACGGATTCGTTGCTTTACGTGGGTGTGGAATGCGAAGACGTGAACATTACTTCCAGCATGACGCACCGCGACGACCCTCTTTGGAAAGAAGAAGTTGTAGAGTTGTTCATTGCTGGCGGCTCGCTCGACGACACGTTTGAAAGCTACGCGGAAATCGAGATTTCCCCTCGCAATGTTATTTTTGACCTCTATGTACTCCGCGCCATTGATGCCACGCCACAATCACTGCCATACAACATCTACACGCTCACGCTGAACACCGCAGTCCATCTGAACGGCACGCTCAACGATTCCACCGATGTGGATAAAGGCTGGACGGTGGAGTTTTCCGTTCCCATCAAAGAATTGAAGCCAATAACGCGCCCCACACCGAAAAATGGCGACCGTTGGCGTTTTAACCTCTACCGCGCAGATTTACTGCCGCGCCGCGAGCTTACGGCATGGAACCCCACGGGGCTAAACAAATTCCATGTCCCTGCTAAATTTGGCGAACTGCTTTTTTCTGCAAAGCAGGCGGGGCAGTGAACAGACTGACGGTAGATGATTTCAGAAGTACGATACTATTTGAAGTGTAGATACATCGTTTGCTGCCCTCATCTCAATCCTCTCTCGGCGGGAAAGGAAGCAAGGTTTTATGATGCTTCCAGAATTTTATCTCCCTTGAATTCAAGTCCACTTTGTTACGCGGCAATAGGGATAATAATCACCGGCTTTTGTAAGCGGAGCGCATGGTCGAGGGCGTTTTTTGTACCCTTACTTTTTCCATCCCAAAAAGCAAGCACCGTATCACACGATTCCACGATTGTGAGGTTTCGGCGGAGCGGAGCGCCCTGTTTATAGAGCTTATAGTTTGGTGTAAAAATGTGTACGGGAATTTGATGGTGAGCAGCATAGCGAGCAGCCAAAGTATCAGCACCAGAAGCGCCG
>JANYIG010000068.1 GCA_025358765.1 Candidatus Kapaibacterium sp. | reverse complement strand
TTCCTTTCATAGGTTCGTGGTAGAATCCTGAAAAATCGCGCTTCTTTCGGGTTTTTGAAAGTATTTTTTTTCTTCAAAGAACTGTCAAAACTACTGTAAGTTATAGCTGATTGCAAACGACATTCTGTTAAAATAGGCGTAACACATACCACCCTCACACCCGCGCAATCAAGCAAACATGGCAACCAAAACAACCACTATCACCGTAAAAAACATTGCCGTCAATGTTCTTTCTTCCAAGAACGACGAGGATTACATTTCTCTGACCGATATTGCTCGCTATAAAGACAAAGAGCATACCGATACGATCATTCAAAATTGGATGCGCAACCGCAATACGGTCGAACTTCTGGGATTATGGGAAAGCATTCATAACCCCAATTTTAATCCCCTCGAATTCGAGGGCTTTAGAAAACAGGCAGGTTTAAATAGCTTTGTTCTTACGCCGAAACGATGGATAGAAGCCACGAATGCTATTGGCATCATCTCAAAATCCGGCAGATATGGCGGAACGTTTGCGCACAAAGACATTGCCTTTGAGTTTGCTTCGTGGATTTCGATTGAGTTCAAACTGTATATTATCAAAGAATTCCAACGCCTCAAAGCCGAAGAAAATGACCGCCTAAAACTCAACTGGAATCTTCACCGCACCCTTGCCAAAATCAATTATCGCATTCACACCGACGCAATCAAAGACACCATTATCCCCGAACATTCTCAGCAAAGAGCAGATGAGTCAAATCTATGCTGCCGAAGCCGATGTGCTGAATGTTGCACTCTTTGGCAAAACCGCAAAACAATGGCATGAGGAAAACCCCGATGCAGACGGCAACATTCGTGATTACGCCACTCTTGAGCAATTATTAGTGTTGGCAAATTTAGAAAGTCTCAATGCAGAATTTATCAAGCTGGGTTTGCAGCAACTGGAACGCCTCGTGAAACTCAACCAAACTGCCATTAGCCAGATACAATCACTCATGCACAGCACCACTGTCCGAGCATTGAAAGAATAATCATTTTGTTTCTCCCCCTCACACCCGCGCAATCACCAACTCCGCATTGCCATACCGCTTCGACATCAAATCCCCTCCCACATTCCCCGTGATAAAGTCCGCCAACGCACTAATGATGCGCTCTTTGGCAAAGGGGCGGTAATATACCATCGAAACCTCGCGCACAGGAATAGGCGCGTGAAAAAAACTCACCTTATCTTGCTTTTCTTTGGGCAAGCTTTGGTAATACAATTCCGGTATTAGCGTCAGTCCGCCGAATTCGTCCACCATGCCGAGCAGCGTTTCAAATGAGTTTGCATCAAACGTCAGATTATTCGGCTTCAAATCTTTTTTCTTGAGTGCACATAGTTGCACAAATTGTTCCCTCAGGCAGTGTCCTTCTTCCAAGAGCCAAATTTTATGGTTCTTAATTTCTTCGGGAATGAGATACTTCATTGTTTTATCCACCTCACCATAGACCATGAGCGCTTCGTAATACAAAATTTTCTCTTCGATATTTTCGTCCGTGCTTGGTGTTGCGATTATTCCTACATCAATCGTACCGTCTTTGAGTTGTTTGATGATATTGTTTGTAGGGGTTTCCACAATTTCAATGAGCAATTTGGGATACGTTTCCAAAAGTGATTTGATAATTCTGGGCAGAAGCGAAGATGCTATCGTCGGGATGACCCCAAGTTTGATTTTTCCTCCGATTGCGCCGCCTGTGTACTTTTTGGCTTTTTCCTTGATTTGGCGGCAGTGCGCCAATACAATTTTACACTCATCAATAATCGTTTGCCCGATGTCGGTCGTCAGAATCGGATTCGACTTGCGGTCGAAAAGAACGCAGTCCAATTCTTCTTCCAATTTTTTGACCATTGCGCTCAATGTCGCTTGGGTAACGTTGCAGTAATCGGCAGCTTTGGTGAAGTTTTTAAACCTGTCCACTGCTACAAGATATTCTAATTGTTGTATGTTCATCGTTATAGATTTTATCAATGATGTGGATAGATATTTTCGTCCAAATTTATGATAAAATAGCGTTATATTTGCACCAATTCATAACTGAAGTTACGCTTTGCTTTGTCATTCCCCGCTTTTTTCCTAAAAGAGAGATGTCCCGCCGTCTTCGCTGACGCAATGCGTCAGGGGACGGGGTGTTTCCCCTCTCCGGCGATGAAGAACTACCCCGTCGCCCCGAAGACGGTACGCCACCCCTTCATCACCGAAAACGGTTGACGAAGGGGAATTGTATGCAAGCGTAACTTCAATTCATAATTCATACCTTACTCAACCTTCTTATTTTTTGCAACAATGTCTCAACAATCTTCTTCCGGCAACGAAGCAAAATGCCCGTTTATGAACGGCGCGGTCAATCAAAGTGCTGGCGGCGGCACACGCAACCACGACTGGTGGCCCAATCAATTACGCCTGAATATTCTTCGCCAAAATTCTATGCTCTCCAACCCGATGGAAGCATCGTTCGACTACAAAAAAGAATTTCTTTCGCTCGACTTAGCAGCCGTAAAAAAAGACATCGTTGAACTGATGACCAATTCGCAGTCGTGGTGGCCCGCCGATTACGGACACTACGGACCATTTTTTATTCGCATGGCATGGCACAGCGCAGGCACGTATCGTATCGCGGACGGTCGCGGCGGTGCCGGCGCGGGGACGTTGCGCTTTGCACCATTGAATAGCTGGCCCGACAATACCAACCTCGACAAAGCACGGATGCTGCTGTGGTTCATCAAACAAAAATATGGTCGCAAACTTTCATGGGCGGATTTGATGATTCTGACCGGAAATTGCGCGTTGGAATCTATGGGTTTCAAAACCTTTGGTTTTGGCGGCGGACGCGAAGACGTGTGGGAGCCGGAAGAAGATATTTATTGGGGTTCGGAAGGTAAATGGCTGGAAGACAAACGGTATGCAGGCGACCGTGAACTCGAAAATCCGCTTGCGGCTGTGCAAATGGGTTTGATTTACGTGAACCCCGAAGGTCCTAACGGCAATCCCGACCCGATTGCTTCTGCACGCGACATCCGCGAAACCTTCGGGCGTATGGCGATGAACGATGAAGAAACCGTTGCGCTCATTGCGGGCGGACACACCTTCGGTAAAACACACGGTGCTGCCGACCCGTCGAAATACGTTAGCGCAGAACCAGCTGGAGCAACAATCGAAGAACAAAGTTTGGGTTGGAAAAATTCTTTCGGCAAAGGACACGGTGGCGACACAATCACAAGCGGCTTGGAAGGCGCATGGACAACCAAACCTGCACAATGGACACACGATTACTTCAAGCATTTGTTTGAATACGAGTGGGAACTCACCAAAAGCCCCGCAGGTGCGCAGCAGTGGAAACCCAAAGGCGGTGCAGGTGCAGGCTCAGTGCCGGATGCGCACGACTCCGCAAAAAGCCATGCCCCGACGATGCTCACCTCCGACCTCGCGCTTCGCATGGATCCTGCGTACGAGAAAATTTCACGCCGTTTCTATGAAAACCCTCAGGAATTTGCGGATGCTTTCGCCCGTGCATGGTTCAAACTCACCCACCGCGATATGGGTCCGGTTGTGCGCTATCTCGGAGCGGAAGTTCCCAAGGAAGTCCTTATTTGGCAAGACCCCGTGCCTGTGCTTGACTACAAAACGATTGACGCTAACGACGTTGCTGCGCTGAAGGCGAAAATCCTTTCGTCAGGCTTGTCCGTCGCGGAACTTGTTTCTACGGCGTGGGCTTCGGCATCCACCTTCCGTGGTTCGGACAAACGCGGCGGTGCTAACGGCGCACGTGTGCGTCTTGCTCCGC
>JANYIG010000046.1 GCA_025358765.1 Candidatus Kapaibacterium sp. | reverse complement strand
GCTCAACCACCGCATGAAAGCTGCTTCATCGGTTATTTTGGGGAACTACGAACCAGATTTTGCAGGCAATTCTTTGAGTAAATTTTCTGCTGTTTTTGCCGCCTCGGAACCGGGAGCAGCTTTAATACACTCGTTAAACCATTTCCGTGACTGCTCAACATCGCCTTGACGATTGTAAATCACGCCAAGATTAAACAGCGCAATCGGATGGTGTGGTTCAAACTCAAGTACCTTTTTTGTTTGTGCAATTGCGTCGTCCGCCTTGCCTTGCGTGAGAAGCGTATAAGCGTAATCCACACGTGCAGCGGTATTTTTCGGGTCGAACTCTTTCAAATATCGTTCGTAGAGCGTTTGTGCTTTCGCAAACATGTTTTTCGCTAAAAACACCGCATTTTTCGCTTGGTACGCTGAGGCAATATCGTACAGGGCGTTGGCATTTTTCAGAATCAACTCTTTATCGTTTGGCTTGAGTGCGAGCGAATCTTGCAATTCTTTCAAGCGCGTCTGCATTTCCGGCGCAACGGGTGATTCTGCGGGCTGCTCCGCATTCGCACCAGCCCCCGCTTCTGCTCCCGTTTGTGCATGACCGCCAGCAGCCGTGCCGCCAGGCGAACCTTCTGCTTTTGCCACTGGTTTGTCAACAAACAAGCGTGTTGTGCCAAAAGAAGCACCACCCAAAATCACGACAATCGCCGCCGCCACACCAAAATTACGATAGAATGCGCTTTTAGAAGGAACCACTGCTACACCAACAGGAGGTGATTGAGGTTGTGAATACTGCGGTTTGCCGCATTGTTCACAAAACCGAGCAGCTTGTAATTCATTGTCCTCTGGATTCGTCAACGCACCACACTGCGAGCAAAATCGTGGCGGTATTGGGGAGGTATTGAGAGCATTTTGTTGCTGTGCGTCCATTGGTCTTGCAAGCGTTAGGTACAAGCGTTAGGTATTGGGTGCCTTTGGCTCTGCATTCTGCTTAATAGTCATATCAACGCGGGCAGTCAATTTGCGGGAAACCTTAAAGACGGGTACAAAACGCTCGTCAATATCCACAGCTTCGCCAGTACGCGGGTTGCGAGCAGCGCGGGGGCGACGTTTTTTTACGCTAAACACCCCAAAATCACGCAACTCAATACGATTGCCCTCGCTGAGGGCTTCTGCAACGGTCTTGATAAATCCATCTACTACAACATCAGTCTCAACCTTTGTAAGTCCGGTTGCTTGTGCTATACGGTCAACAATATCTGCTTTCGTCATCGTTCGTTACTCGCTTTTTGAATCGTAAATCTGTTCAGGAGTTATTCGCAAGACCCCTAAAATACGAAATAGAACGCAAAAAGCGAAACAAGATTAAAAAAAACTCTCGATTCGTTTGCGAGGCAATCATAAAAATGATAAATTTGTGATTCTGTAACTCGTTAGTAACAGATAGCAGCATATAGAATTCAATTTTTCGTACTTCATTTTTTTTTGTTCTATGTTCGTTTTCATGTGTGTTTTTCTGTTGATTGCGGCAGTTTTGCTCGTTGTTGCTGTTCTCATTCAACCAGGCAAAGGTGCTGGACTTGCTTCGGCGGGTTTTGGCGGCATCACCGGTCAGTTTAGTAATATGTTTGGTGTACGCCGCACAACCGATTTCCTGCAAAAATTTACCATTAGTTTGGCGATTGGCATCATTGTTCTGATTGTTATCACTAATAAATTTTTCCTTGATACTTCGGTGAATAGAGGCGGCGGCAACGAACGCGCTCCGATAACGACAGGCGCAGAAAAGCCTGCTTTACCGCCGCAACAGCAAGCGCAGCCACAAGGTCAACAACAACCCGCTCAAGGCGCTCCACAGGGTAATCCGCAAGGACAGCCTCAAAAGTAAAAATCTGAACGACACTTGGTCGTCTTACGAAGCGGGAAATGAAGCCATTTTCCGCTTTTTTTATTGTAGATTTTTATTGCAGATTGGAATCAATCACAATACTTTCACATCATAACACGTTAAACCAGACTATGAACCTCTCAGAAACAGTCACCGAGCAAATGAAAACCGCCATGAAAGCGGGCGATAAACTTCGTTTGGAAACCATGCGTTCGCTCCGCGCATTAATTTTGGAATTTGAGAAAAGTGGCACCGGACGCACGATGGGCGAAGAGGATGAACAAAAAATCCTCCTCTCTGCTGCAAAAAAACGCAAAGATGCTATTGAACAATTTAGACAAGTTGGTCGCCCCGATGCAGCAGCTACCGAAGAAGCGGAGCTTGCAATCATTCAAGAATTTTTGCCAACGCAGATGACCGAAAACGAAGTCGAGACAGCCGTTAAAGCCGTCATTGCTCAAGTGGGCGCAACCACACCGCAAGAAGTTGGAAAGGTTATGGGGGCTGCCATGAAAGAACTGCGCGGCAAAGCCGACGGTACGCTTGTGCAGACCGTCGCTAAACGATTACTCGGCGCGTAAATATCCCTGCACGATGATGATAAGTATGATTATCACAACCGCTTATCTGTTGCTTGCCGCACAGAACAACAGTTCCGCTTCGTGTGCGGTATGGGCAGACAGCCTTGTGAGCATTCCGGCAATGGAATACCATCGTGTGCAGATTGATTCCATCATGCCCATCAGACGCGGCACTCGCACAATCCTCTATACGGCAGGATTTGACGCAATTGTCACCAATGCCACCGACTATGACGTTGAGGCTATCGAAGTTGTTCTAACAGGAAAATTGGGTGGCGGCATTGCTTCCGGCTCCATACGGAAAGGTCTTCAACAACCTTCGTTTACCCGAAAAATAATGTTTCGCGGGCATTTTACGGGTAAAGGTATGGCAAATACGTCTGAGCATTGTTTTTTGCCCGATCCAATTTTTTCCGTTGCCCCGACAATTGAGACTATCACTGTTGTTGGCATCTATCGCCTTGCTCGATGAACGTACGGATGACAGCTTTCTATTCGGTACAAAACCTCTTATACATAAATTTGCTCAATTATGCTTAAAAACGTTATTGCCGTCACGTACCTTCTTCTGGCAACTTTGGTTTTGGTACAAGCACAGTCCGCACCCGCACCAACGATGAATCCTGAACGAATTGCCCAAATAAAAAATCAAATCCAGCATGTCGATAGCCTTGCCGTTGCTGACCGCAGCAAACGAACAATCCTGACCGACAAAGCACCCAAACCTGCTCAGGGTGTGTATTCTCAGGCGATAAAGATTGGCAAAATGCTCTTTCTGGCAGGACAAATCGGTCAAACGCCCGATGGCAAATTGGCGGACGGCGGTACTGTAGGACAGATGAATCAAGCATTTGCAAATATTGAAGCCGTGTTGGCCGCAGCGGATTACACGTTAAACGACGTTGTGAAAGTCACCGTTTTTCTCAAGGACATGAACGATTTTGCAGCAATGAATACCGCCTACGCCGCCGTGTTCAAACGAGCAAACGTTCAAGCGCCGCCCGCTCGCACAACCGTTGAAGTAGCACGAATCCCGCGTGACGCAAGTATTGAAATTGAAGCAATTGCCGTAAAACAATAAAGTATTGAACAATCGAACCACTTGAATTTAACAACCTAACCACGACCACACAGACAGAATGAATAACGAGACTACACCTGCTTTTGACGACCACCTCATTCACAAATCTCTCGAAGAACTTGAGTTTCCGAAAGTTCTGGAGCGCGTTGCAGAGTTTACGCTCTCCTCGCTCGGCAAAGACATTATAGTCGAAAGCGCCCCAACACCTGACACTGCATGGCTTCGCGCCGAGCATCAGCGTATAGATGAGATTGTTCGTTTTTTGCATACAGGCGAATTTTTGCCAATTGAAGGGTTGAACGATGTTCGCCCCATGCTCCAAAAAGCTCGCATATCCGGCGCATTTTTGTCTCCGGGCGATTTGCTCGCCGTGCGTGATGTCATGCGCTCTTCCCGCCTGATGCGTGGATTTGCCAACACACGAAGCGAGACGATGCCCGCTATTGCCGCGTTTTGCGAGACGCTGCACGAGAACCGTTTGCTTGAAAAACATATCAGTGATGCTATTGACGACGTGGGCAACGTAAAAGATACCGCGAGCGTAGAATTGGCGCGGATTCGCCGCGAGATTTTCGACACGTCGAACCGCCTGCGCCAGCGCCTAAACAAACTCCTCAAAAAAGTCGCGGAGCAAGACGTTGTACAAGAAGAATTTATCACGCAGCGAGACGGGCGGTTTGTGCTGCCGATGAAAGTCGAGTACAAACGCCACATTCCGGGTATTATCCACAGCGTCTCGAACTCTGGTTCCACCGTTTTTCTGGAGCCAGCAGAGACATTCGAGATGAATAATGAACTTTCGTTGTTGCATAGCGATGAACGACGCGAGATTGAGCGAATTTTGACGACGCTCACCGCCGAAATTGCTGAAGATGCGGATGATTTTTTACATTCCGTCACCATCCTCGCCCGCGTGGATGCTGTGTCTGCCAAAGCCCGCTATGCAATCGAATACGATTGTATGAAGCCCGATATTGTGGATGAACCGTTTATTTCGCTCGCAAAAGTGTATCACCCCGTGTTGATGCAAAGCAAAGGGAAAAATGGCGTTATCCCCCTTTCGATTGGTTTCGACGGCTCCGAGACGCTTGGGCACTTGATTTCGGGACCGAACGCTGGTGGTAAAACCGTTGCGCTTAAAAGCATCGGTTTAAACATCGCGATGGCGCTCTCCGGCATGTTTCCGTGCGGCTATTGCAAAACGAATTACCGCACGATTTACAGCGCCATTGGCGACAATCAATCTATCGAAAACGACGTGAGTACGTTCAGCTCGCAACTTCTGCGGTTGCGCGAAATCTTGATGAGTGCCACAGACACCGCATTGGTACTGGTGGATGAGATTTGCTCCGGCACTGACCCGCAAGAAGGTGCGGCGCTCGCAGTTGGGATTTTGGATGGTTTGTTGGCACGAAAGGCATTTTTTGTCGTGACCACGCACCAATCCTCGCTCAAAAGTTATGCGCTTACGCAAAAAGGCATCAGCAATGCGAGTATGGATTTTAACACCGAAAAAATGTTGTCCACGTACAAGTTTTTGTCCGGCGTTCCGGGCAATAGCTACGCCTTTGTGCTGGCGCGGGCGCTCGGATTGCCGCCAAAAGTGATGGAGCGAGCGCAAGATTATTTAGGCGACAAACATTCGACCTTAGAAGAAAGCATAGAAATCATTCAGCAATACCGCCGTGACGCAGAGCGGATGAGCCGCGAGACGGAAGATATTAAATTGAGAGCCGAAAAAAAGAAGGCTGAATACGACCAGAAGTTTACGGATTTTAAGCAGAAATATAACGAGTTGATGAAGCTCGCAAAACAAGAGGCGGCGGACATTGTGGCGGAAGCGAACAAGCTCATAGAAAGCACGATTCGTGAAGTGCGTGAAGTGGCAAAGGCGGAGATGGATAAACAAGCGGAGCTGAACAAAAAATCACAATCCGCAGATACCAGTAATGGAGCGGCTTCCATCGGTTCGTCACCAGAGGCTCCTTCTGCAAGCATTAGCGACATCAAAAAGGCATTCGACCAGAAAAAACAAGCCATCCAAAGCGCCGCACAAAAGGCTAATGCTCCCAATAAAGCTGGACAAGCGGCTTCGGAGCCTGAAGATTTTAGTGCGGGCGACGATGTGTTGATGGACGATTACCAAACGCCCGGCATCATCGTTGCGCTCGACAAAGAGGCTGGTAGTGCAGTGGTGGAGTTTGATTCGGTAAAATTCCGTACAACGCTCGACAAGCTCACCCATGCAACCACAAAACAGGTAAAACAAGCCACCAAAGGCAAATCCTCCGGCGTAGAAGTTACGTTTGGCGCAGCAACACAGATAGACCTTCGCGGCATGTACTCTGACGAAGCTGTGCAGGTCGTGGAAAAAGCGATTGCGGCGGCACTCACGGGTGCGATACATTCACTCACTATCGTCCATGGCAAGGGTACGGGCGCACTTCGTCAGGCAGTGCAAACGCACCTGTCGCACCACCCTGCGGTACAAGGCTATCGGAATGGCATGCTCACCGAAGGCGGCGCTGGCGTAACGGTGGTGGAGTTGAAGTAAAAAATGAATCGCACAAATGCTATAAGGCGCTTCTTCAAATGAGGAGCGCCTTTTTTTGTTATTTTTTGTTATGGTCGCCCCTGTTTTTGCCGGAGAGATTTTGGGTACACAATAGTCGGAACATTTTTGAGCATAAAGTTTTGACAAGTAAGACTCTATATGCTATGCGGGACGTAAAATCTTATCTGAACGTCAACGATATACATTTCTGTTCGTACTCCATTAAAATCTCATTTTTTTGAGTAATCCAAAGAGCGTATTTGAGAACAAAGGACTTTTCCGTATCTTCCTTTTCCCACATCAAAAACAATCACGAATAAAAACTCACAGAGAAAATCTAAAAATTTGTTCATCGTTACATCAAGTACCATTATGGCAACAGAAAAGGCGACCAAACAGGCTACAAACCAAGAGCAATCCATTTTTTTTACCGATGCCGAAGACGAAAGTTCGTATTCACTCCAAAACCAATTCGCCGAGCATTTGGAATTTCGCCTTGTCAAGGAACGAACAACGGTGCAGCCCAACGATGCCTACAAAGCGCTTGCTTTGAGCATCCGCGACCGTTTAATTCGTAATTGGATACGCACACAGCACCAATACAACGAAAAAGATGTCAAAAAGGTGTATTATTTGTCGTTAGAGTTCTTGATGGGGCGGCTTATGGGCGATGCGCTTATCAACATGGGTTTTTACCAAGAATGTTTCGAGATTATGAAGGAGCTTGGCTACGACCTTGATGAAATCAAGGAGCTTGAACATGACATGGGGTTGGGTAATGGTGGTTTGGGGCGTTTAGCTGCGTGTTTTTTAGATTCAATGGCAACGCTCGAGCTGCCAGCGTTTGGCTACGGCATCCGTTATGAATTTGGTATTTTTAAGCAAGAAATTGAGTTTGGTTATCAAGTAGAATACCCCGACAATTGGCTTGCATATGGTTCTCCGTGGGAAGTAATGCGCGAAGAACTCACGTACCGCGTGAAATTTGGTGGTTCGGTTGAACTCTATCACGATGCAAAAGACCGCTTACGCTTCAACTGGAAAAGCACGGAAGACGTGCTTGCGGTGGCGTACGATGTGCCGATTCCGGGCTACAAAAACAAAACGGTGAATAACCTCCGGCTCTGGCAGGCACGTGCCACGCAGGATTTTGACTTCCGTTCGTTCAACGAGGGTGATTATTTGGGGGCGGTTGAGGGCAAAACGAATACCGAGACAATTTCCAAAGTGTTATACCCAAATGACAACACCGCTGAAGGCAAAGTGTTGCGGCTGAAACAGCAGTTTTTCTTTGTTTCAGCAAGCTTGCGGGACATCATTCGCAGCTACAAAGAGCAGCATAAAACATTCGACAAATTTGCAGACAAAGTAGCAATCCAGCTCAACGACACGCATCCGACCATCGCTATACCAGAACTGATGCGGATTTTGGTGGATGAAGAAGGTATGGATTGGGAAGACGCTTGGAAAATCACGACGAATACGTTTGCCTATACGAACCATACGGTGCTTTCCGAGGCGCTTGAACGCTGGTCGGTAGGTCTGTTCGAGCAATTGCTTCCGCGCCATTTGCAGATAATCTACGAAATCAACCACCGTTTTCTGCAAATGGTGATCCAATTTTACGGTGCGGATCACCCGATGATTTCGCAGGTTTCGATTATTCAAGAGGGCGATCAGAAATACGTCCGCATGGCGAACTTGGCGATTGTCGGTTCGCACTCTGTCAACGGCGTAGCAGCGCTGCATTCAAAGATTTTGTGTGACGAACTTTTTGCGGATTTTTACCGCCTTTATCCGCAGAAATTTAACAACAAAACCAACGGCATCACGCAACGGCGCTGGCTAAAAGAGGCGAACCCTTTTTTGTGCGAATTGATAACGGACACGATTTACGACGATTGGGTGACGGATTTGTACAAGTTGAAAGAATTAGAGCGCTTTGCAGACAACGAGGAATTTCAAGAACGCTGGCGGATTGCAAAAAATCTGGCAAAACAGCAACTCATCCAACAAATTTATGTGGATAATGATTACAGCGTTCGCATCAATCCTGATTCCATCTTTGACAGCCAAGTCAAGCGCCTCCATGAGTACAAACGCCAGCTTTTGAACGTACTCCATGTGATTACGCTGTACAATCGCATCAAGGACAATCCCGAATGGGCGCGGAAACACATCACGCCGCGCACGGTCTTGTTTGGTGCGAAGGCTGCGCCCGGTTATAGTCAAGCGAAGTTGATTATCAAACTTATCAATTCCGTGTCGGACGTTATTAACCACGACCCCGATGTGGGCGATTTACTCAAAGTATTTTTCCTGAAAAACTATTCGGTATCGCTCGCGCAAAAGATTATTCCGGCATCAGATTTATCAGAACAAATCTCCACCGCAGGTTTGGAAGCAAGCGGGACAGGAAATATGAAGTTTCAGCTCAACGGCGCACTCACGATTGGAACGATGGACGGTGCGAACGTGGAAATCCGCGAAGAAGTGGGCGACGACAATATTTTCATCTTCGGGTTGCTTTCCGACGAAGTGGCAAAGATACGCGCCACGTATAATCCTTGGGATTATTACAATTCAAATCCAGAATTGAAGCGGGTTTTGGACATGATTCGAGACAATTATTTTAACCACGAGGAGCCGGGAATCTTCCAGCCAATTTTTGATTCGCTCACCCATCATGGTGACCGTTATTTGCTGTTAGCGGACTATGCAAGCTACATACAAGCACAGGAGCGAGTTTCGGAGACGTACAAAAATAAAGCGCTCTGGACACGGATGTCCATTTTGAACACCGCACGGAGCGGCAAATTCTCCAGCGACCGCACGATAAACGAGTATGCAAAGGAGATTTGGAACGTGAAGCCAGTGAAGATTGTGGTTTGATAGGCGCAAACTGAAAATATTCCCATCAAGAAATTCTATACCTCACAAAAGCAATAGTATGGACATTCAACATCGTTTTTATGACGGCAAAGGCGCATGGTTTGTGGAACAGGACGGTGAGACACTTGCAGAACTCACATATCACGTAAAACGAGACGGAACCACCCTCAGCCTTGATGGGACAACAGTGGACGACAGGCTACGCGGACAGGGCGCTGGCAAACAGCTCGTACAAGCAGCAGTTGACCACGCCCGCGCCACAAACGTGAAGGTGCTGCCTGTGTGTCCGTTTGTGGTGGCGATGTTCGAGAAGATGCCGGAGTATGCGGATGTTGTAAGTGTGTGAGGGTAATTCTAAATCAGCCCACAACCAGCAAGGAAGATGTTTGTACTACCTTCAATTTCGCAAAAACTTGAGTGTGGAAGGTTCTCGAGGCAAGACTGAATCTTGAACGGGGAATTCGACAACGAAGGTTGCACCATTGCCATGTTCGCTCTCGCACCATATACGCCCATTCATTGCCTCCACAAGTTTTTTCACGATAGACAATCCCAAACCTGTTGAACTTTCGCCGCCTGTGGGCTTTGCCGAAAGCCGCGCAAATTTCGAGAATAAACGACGTTTGTCTTCTTCGGAGACCCCCGGTCCTTCATCTTGAATTTCGAGACGTACAAAATTCACGTGTGGCGAATCGTATTGATCGTGTTGATCGGAGAAAATGGGAATGTCATCAAACCTATGATCAAGGTTCACCGACGAGCGACTGCCAATAAGTCGTACTGAAATATGCCTATCTTTCGGAGAGAATTTTAGCGCATTGGATAATAGATTTTCGATAATTTCGATCAGTGCATTTTTGTCGGCAGCAACGTGAATAGTTTGCAAAAACGACTGAAAAAGCAGCGTAATTGCTTTCTCCTCAGAACGTTCTCGATGTTCATCCACAACCTTACGGGCAAGTTCTACCATGTCTATAAATTGCAGTGTCATAGTGAATTTCCCCATCTCTAATGCGCCACTTTCCAACATCCGGCTAATCATGTCGCTCATCCGCATAGAATGTTGTTGAATGAGGTGCATGTTTCGGAGAATATGTTGCAGTGACATTTTACTCCAGTTTCGCTCCACGAGGGATGCCGCAAGCATAATGCCTGCCAATGGGTTTTTGAGTTCGTGTACCACGAAGCTCACCATTTCGTCCTTCTCGGTATGAAGATGTTGCAAAAGTAAATTCTGCTGCTGCAATTGAGCATTCAGGTGCATAAGTTCCGAAACAAGTTCGACACTCGCCTCTTCTGTCATGGAATCGGGTCTATCCTTAAGTTCTGCAGTATTGCGGTAATAGGCGCTTGTTTCCGATGGTTCTCTATGCGGTGTTGGCTCTATCTCAAGCAAGTGGTCTAATAATTCTGTCATCTGACGAATGGCTCCGTAGATAACTGTGAAGCGCTGCTCAGCGTTGTCGTGTTCCAAGCGCTGCCCATAGCGATGCAAGAGTTCACAGCTTGTTTGAATAATGGTTAGTGGTGTGCGAAATTCGTGGGACGCGGTTTCTACAAATTTGCGGCGAAAATCAGCAATTGTATTGCTGCTGCCTTCTTCCCGTATCATACAGTGTGCTCCTCAAGTGGGTAATTACGTGTGATTAGGCTAAACAAGTCGAAAGAGTACAATGCGAGGCAAGAACACTGTAACCCACGTACATTCCTGTGATGCTGTTGGCTCAAACGCCTGCTCGCTTCCAATAAATAATTTCTTTTTAGAGATTTGTCGGCATGAACGGTAAATCATTACATTAGTAATATCTGCTCTACCCCAATAATTGTATGAACGATTAATATACTTAAAATATACGAAATACGTCGCCCTATAGTTACAAGCAAGCCTTTAAGGAAATGTTCAAGCTCCTTGTTTTATAGGATTGGACACCTTTTTAACGCAATGCGGTTTCCATCATGGCACGTCAATAATCATGCCATCTCCGCGATCAATCTTGTTGAACTACGAACGAGGTTCAACGCTAAAGAACAACGTGTCTTCTCAAAATTACAGCTCTCGAACACTTTTCAATACTACTTCGCTGTTTTTTGGAACTTCAAAGATAAATTCTTTGCGGACTTTGTTGTCGTAACGCCATGTTTCGATGAGACCTTTTATACTATTGGATTTAACATCGGTCGAGGTTGGTTTGCCACACAAGATATATACTTTGCCACGTTCAGTTTTTGCGCCATCCGCGATACCTGCTTGCGGCGATACAAAGGTAAAAAATGCATAATCTACCCGTGAATAATAAGCGTAAAGCGCCTCATTGTACGCCGTTTGGGGTGTGGGGTCGCGTTGCTTCCAAAAGGCATCAAATTTTTGGTGCACGAGGTCGTCACTGCCGCGCCGAAGTGTGTTGTATTCGGCATCGGTAAGAATATAGTGCAGAATATCAATCGCATATTCCGTATTTCTGAGCGAATGGGGCTTGCCAAGCCATTCCACATCGAACGTTTGCGCGACCGTATCCCGCGATCCTTCCTTCACAAGCCACACTTGGTACGCGCCTTCCTCCATTTGCAGCATTGGCAGCGGAACTTCCACCACCCCCACCTGCCTTTCCTTCTCTGGCTGTACGCTTGCGGGTACGGGTACGGGAGCGAGAACGAGAATTTGCTGGTTTGCAAGCGCCCTTCGGGGTTCAGCAAGCGCTATATTCAACCGCGCATTAATTCTGCCACTTGCAAGCGGCAGAGAAAGATGTCCTTTACCGTCAAGAACGCGGTGAATGCCGTAAGAATATCCATCACGCTCGTGAACATCCGAAACGCCGAACACGGCTTTACTTGGTGCGTTCATGGCAACCGTATTGTTCATGCAAAGCGGATATACTGTATCGGGCGCATTTGGCTTCATGGCGGCAAATATCGGAGCGCCGATGGTTGAATTTTGTGCCGCTCCCGTATTGGCAACCAGTACTGATTTATTCCGCATTTTGATAACTCGCGGAATCGTTTTTTCGCCAATATCCAGCGCAAACGCATAGCTGCGAGGTGGCAAGGTGACCGTCGCGTGACCATATGCATAATCATCTTTCGAGGTTGTTTTTTGAAATGAGTCAACATAGATAGTGTCGCGCCACTCCTTGTTTGCGCGAATAATACCATCGCTGTCGGTGAACTCAATCTGCACAATAGGCATTGCCATAAACGCTCCCTCACCACGTTTACTCAGATCGGCTTTGCCGAAAACAAGCGCGTCGTACCGCACGCGGAACATCACAATGATGCGGCTTTCGGTCAATGCGGGCTGGGGAATGGTGTAGAGTTCGTAATATGCTTTTTCAGCGTTATCGGCAAAGAAAAAACCCTTATCCTCCTGAGCACGAGCCGCAGAAAAACAACCAAGGGCGAACAATGTGAGGGCTGCAAAAAAGTGTTTCATGGTGGTGTACGGAATCGTTGTTCATCATCGTTATTTACTCCCTTTCGGGTGATACAACAGTAAGAATTTGACTTCCGGCTGTCCGCTTCCCGCTCTTGCGGGGCGGGCTGTCGGCTTATCATCAACGAGGAATCCGACAGCCCGCTAAGAAGCGGACAGCCGGAAATAAAAAATA
>JANYIG010000044.1 GCA_025358765.1 Candidatus Kapaibacterium sp. | reverse complement strand
ACTATTATCACTCAAACTATACGGGTCTTTTTCATTGTTCTGAAAAACCACAAATGCGCCAGTTGCTCGGTTGAAGCGATTCAAACCGTAGGATGTTCCCACCCAAAGATTACCTTTTGTATCCTGGCACAACGACAAAATAGTATTGTGCGAAAGACTTGTGGATTTTTGAGGTTAGTGTTGATATGTTGCAACACAGGTTCCAGTTGCCTTATTAAATTTTTTTAATCCTTTTCCTGTCCCAAGCCAGAGAATTGTACTGTCAGGGTCTTCAACGATGGCGCGAATATTATCGGCACTGCTGTTGCCGGCTTTGTCATTCGTGGGATTTTCTACTGTCTTGTAGCAGGTAAATCGCTTCGTGGTGGGGTCAAATTTGTTCAAACCATTGTCAGTCGCTATCCAGAGCATTCCCTGTTTATCTTCGAGGATGTAGTAGATGCGATTGCTGCTAATACTCGTTGGATCGGCTGGATTCGCATGAAAGCTCGTAAATGTGTTTGTTGTGCGGTCGAAACGATTCAAACCACCATTTCCCGTCCCCACCCAAATTGTGCCAGCTTTGTCCTCGACCACGCAAAGCACCCTATTCTCAGATAGGCTTGTGGAGTCAAGCGGGTCGTGGGTGTAGGACACGAAATTGTAGCCATCGTAGCGGATAAGCCCTTCTTGCGTACCAAGCCAAATAAAACCCTTGTGGTCTTGCATAATACTATAGACCACGCTTTGTGGAAGCCCTTGCTCCGAAGTTAGACGCTCAAATTTGACTGGCTTTTGTTGGGCGAATGACACACAAACGCAAGCTAATAGAAGCCAAAAAAAAACAGTCGTGAAGGCAATAACTAAGCGCATACTATCTACCAATCTACGGTTCGTGAGGCGTTCTTGAGCGTGAAGTATCTCGTGATTGATTTGTCAAGTCAACGTTTTTGATTCTTCTGTCTATGTTTTCCCATTGAGCTTGCTCAAACGGAGCTTGCTCAAATTGAGCCTATTCAAATATCTCAGCTTTTGTGAGTAGTTTGCGAATCTTCGCAAGGTCAGCACTGTTCAATGATGAGTTTTCAATAATGCTCAATTCCTTCAGATTTGCAAGTTTCCCTAATTCTGCGGGTAGTTTCGTGAGTTGGTTATTGTACAGAATAAAGCGCTGCAACTGACCTAAATCGCCACAAGACGACGGAATTGCCTTAATTTGATTTTCACCCACTTCCAACACCTGCAACCTCGAAAGTCGCCCGATATCCGCTGGCAATTCTTTGAGTTGGTTCGAGGAAGCATCAAGTCGTACGAGCTTTACCAATCGTGCGATGTCGCTCGGAAGCGCAACGAGTTGGTTATTGCTTAGATTCAGGTCGCGGAGATTTGCTAAACTCCCAAGTCCCGTCGGCAACGACGTAAATTTATTCAGACTCAAATTAAGTTCTTGCAAATTCTTTAACTGACTAATCGTCGTAGGCAGCGTTGTCAACTGGTTGCCGCCCAAATCCAAGCGTTGCAGGTTCACCAACTGGCTGATTTGCGGCGGCACGGACGTAAGTTTATTGCCAAAAAGACTCAGCCGATAGACTTTTTCCGGCTCTTTTAGCGCTTCCTGTAATGAATGATACACATGCTGTGCTTCAATGGCTGAGTCAGAAAGTATGGTTTGCGTCTGGCTCTGCACTTGAGTTTGAGCAATAGTTTGAGCAGAGACTGCGGTGCCGGCAGATACCCATACAAACGCAACAGTCAGCGTTATTATGGTAATAGCTCGGTAAAACATAGTATTTATGCGGTGTGAAGGTGGATGATTGAGTGATTCATTTCTTCTGCAATGGCTTCTGCTGCCGATAACATCCGGCAACAACAAGGTTCAACATTAAAAATTTCAGGATTCACTTCTCTTTACTGTGTTGGATTAACCGACCAAAGCAGCTTATTTTTGAGGAGTTCGTAGTATGTAGATTGAACACCCTTGAGCAGCTTCACGACTTTCTCCGAACGTCTCAATACCACCCGTGCGCCCGGCTCCAAGCTCATAATCGTCTCGCCATCGGCAACAAAATTTGTGAGTCCGCTTTCTTCACCCGGTTCGAGCCAAACTTCGGCGGTTTCAGGAATGACGAGCGGGCGGAGATTGAGAGAATGAGGCGATACAGGTGTAAGCGTAAATACCGCGCATGTGGGCGCAATAATTGGACCCCCGCTTGCAAGCGAATACGCTGTTGAACCCGTTGGCGTTGCCAATATCAGACCATCGGAACGGTAGTCAGCAATGGGGTGTCCGTCTATATAGACCTTAATTGTGATCATCCGCGCAAAGTCTTTTTTGTGCAGCACAAAGTCATTTAGAGCATAATACGTCACACCATCGAGCGTGGATTCAATTACGGTTCTGTCTTCGACGATATATTCCCCTTTGAGCAACGACGAAAATGCTGACTCCAACTCATCTACCGAAAATTCCGCCAGAAACCCTAATTTACCTAAATTTACTCCCATGATTGGGATTTCGCTGGAGATGAAAGACTTTGCAGCAGATAAAATCGTACCATCACCACCAAACGAAACGATAACATCGGCAAACTTCTCGAAATCCGTTAAGGCAAGAGGCTTCACGTGTTGAGCGGTTTGCGGCGAGAAATGTTTTATCACCATCGGTTCAGCACAACATTCCATACCAGCAGATTTCAAAAGCCTTGCCGCTTGCTCGGTGCATTGAATCGCTTCCGGCTTCGTTGTATTCACGAACAGTCCAATATGTTTCATACGCTAAACGCGGGCGCTCGTAATGTTATTAGAATATAACAGCTTGTAAGACGTTGTAATTTCTTAAACATAGCCATCTCTTCCAAAAAAAAGTTTGCTTGTCTGGGCAAAGATACGGAAAACTTGTATTTTAGCGCTTTCTACCAGCAACGACAGAACCCATGAGCATTTCCGACGGCATGATGATTGAATCCATCTTCTGGACGGCACTCTGCGTCCACTTCCTCCGCACATGTATTTTTCAGCTTGGCGCGTGGCTCGAACGACGCAAGAATATTCCCCAACATACCACTCCGTTAGACACACCGCAAACCCTGCCGCTTGTCTCTGTCATTATTCCCGCTCGGAACGAGCAAGAAAACATTGAGTCTTGTATCCGTTCCGTGATGGCGAACGATTATTTACACTTTGAGGTTATCGTTGTTAATGATCGTTCGAGCGACAACACGGGCGAAATTTTGAAGCGTTTGCGGCAAGAATTCCCAAGATTAATTATTCATAACACGGTCGAAAACACCGAAAGCAAGACGTACAAAAACAGCATAAATCTTCAGGGCAAAACCCGCGCTTTGCACCAAGGAATAGAGCGCTCTTCAGGAGATTTATTGATGATGACTGATGCGGATTGCATCGTGCAACAAACATGGATTTCAACTATTGCTGCCGTTTTCCAAAATCCGAACATCGGCTTAGTCCCATCGTTCACCGTAATTCGAGCGCAAACAATTTTTGCGCGAATGCAAGCGCTAGAATGGGTGTTTAACCACACGATGGCAAGCGCCGGTATCGGTTTGAAGCAAGTTCTTGGGTGTTTTGGCAACAATTTGACCATTCGCCTTCGTACATATAAAGACGTTGGTGGATATCCAAACATCCCATTTTCGATAACAGAGGATTTGGCGCTTTTGCAAGCTGTTCACGATACGGAGTGGCAAGTGCGTTATATATGCGATAACCGCACAAAGGTCGAAACACTGCCTTGTCCGACTATTTCGGCATTTATCAAGCAGCACAAACGTTGGGCATTGGGCGGACGGGCGCTCGGTTGGCGGGCTGTGGTGTTTATGCTATCGTCCGCAACGCTTTGGATGGGTATTGTGGCTGCGCTGTGGAATGCTCGCTACGACGAAGTTATCGGGCTTGTACTTGCGCGAGTGGCGATGGATTTTTCCGTTATGCTGCCGTCGCTTCTTCTTCTTCGTGCAATACGCCTTGCAGCATGGTTCCCGCTTGGCATCGTGTTTTTCCTGATTGTTGAACTTATCACACCGTTCTACCTTCTGAAGCCGTCAGTCGAGTGGAAAGGGCAAATTTTCCGCTGACCTGCCAAGCCGTTACGAAACTTAAAAACGTAGAATACGTTGTAAACACTTCAATCCCGCAAATCTACAACTTGAGCACCGTTTGGAATAGTATATTCAAACTGAACGTCTTTCAAACCCGCATTTATTATCAATTCCGTCATCGTCCATTGATACGTTGCTGAACCGTCCGAGATGAGTAGCTCCTTGAGTTTGAGCGTCTCCGGCACAAGGCGCATCGTCACTTCCTGCATTCCACCAACAGCATCACGAGCGCTCGAAGGCGTGAGGACAAGCCGCAGTAAGCGCCCCTCAGAGGCTGATTCCTGCTTGATTGTAGGCTTGTATGTTTTTGGAAAGCCGAGAAAGATTTTTTCTGGTGAGACAGTTGCAGGGTTGTTCTTGAATGTGCTAATGACGACCTTTTTTTCGTTATGGTCGTAATTCCACACAGTTTGTCCGTTGCAGACCACCGTGCGACCACTCATATCCAAACGAAACTTATTCCCACGCTTCACCAGCAGCGTTCCGCGTACCATGTTTGCATCGCCCGGCATCCGCGTAAAAAACTGCGCCCGAATAGATTCGCTTTCGCCATATTGCTTCTGCACACGAGCAAAGACGCTCTGAGCATCAGCAGCCCCATTTTGCGCGAATGTTGTGGAGACAAAAAACAGCAAAACATTGAAGTGAAAAACAGCGTTGAGACAGCGAAAATTCATACCGTTGATCGAAAGAGATTGATGATTAGCAAATACATTATCCCCGCAAGTAGCATTGAACCAAGAGCCCGTGAAGTGACTTTTTTCACAACGGGCGCAGCGGTCATAAGTGTGATGCCATATTTAAACGCTGTGTTTGCAAGTGCCGCGCTGATGATGGCATTTGCTGCAATGAATATAGAAGCATCGTTTTGGGCAAATTTCGTCATGGAAACCGTGATGGCATCCATTTCCACCGTACCTGAGATCACACTTACCACATAGACACCGTTCTCACCAAAATAGTTTTGTGCGATGTGTACCAAAATCAACACACCACTAAATACGACAGCAAATTTTAGTGCGCCCTTGATGTTGAGCGGGTTGCCAATATCCACATTCGATGCGGTTTGTTCGAGATTATTTCGCCGAATAAGCATAATGCTAAATGCCATTCCTATAGCCGTAAGCAGAGTAAATGGCAGGAGCAGTCGCAGCGCCAACGCCGGACTGAGTGCATAAATAAGCACGGCAAGCCTCACAAACATGATAGACGACGCAAGCACAATCCCAACGCCGTAGTTAAGTGCTGCCGAAGGCGATTGTTTGCTTTTTTCGGAGAAATCGTAGGTGAGAACAGTGCTTGAAGCAATACCGCCCAGAATACTTGTGAGCATGATTCCCTGCCCCGCACCAGCAAATTTAGAAATAAGATAGCCGCTAAAACTTACGCCCGTAATCAGAATCACCATATACCAGACTTCGCGAGGATTGATGGCATCGTACGGACCCAAACGGCGATCAGGTAATATTGGCAGAATAATCGCCGTCATTATCAAAAACTTCAACAGCGCAAAGATGTCTTCTTGATTGATTTTACCAAGTACCGTTTTGAATTGCAGTTTGAGCGTGAGCAATAGCGTAATGGCTATCGCCACCTCAACGGCAAGGCTGATTTCCTCGCGGAATACGAGTGCGCCCACCAAAAAGGTAACCAACACGGTAATTTCTGTTGTTCCGCCAAGCGAGCCATCACGGGCGAGGATAAAGTATGAAATCCCCACAAGCGTGACCAATGCTATAAACGCCGTCACAAAAATCCAAATCGTGTATGTTTCGCTCAAAAATGCCGCAAGAAAGCCCAGTATGGCAATAAGTGGCAGCGTTCGCACACCCGCAAAGAGCTTCGAGGCTTCGTGCGAGGAATACTCGCGTTCCAAGCCAATTAACAAACCAATTCCAAGGGCAATCGCAAGACGCAAGGAAATATCCATAGAGGTGCATGGTCAGAAATAGGGCAAAATCAGGCTTATAGCATTTTAGCAATTGTACAACAATTATGACGATATTACAACAGCGTCCCACGCAAAAACAACAAGCCAACACTAAAGTAAATAATCAACCCCGTCACATCCACGAGCGTTGCCACAAACGGCGCGGAAGACGTTGCGGGGTCAGCGCCCAAGCGTTTGAGCAGAAACGGGAGCATTGAGCCGGAAAGCGTTCCCCACAGCACCACACCGACAAGCGAGAATCCCACCGTAAAACCAACTAATATCCAATGCTCACCGTAAACATTCGAGAACATGCTCCACGCGGCAATACGGAAAAAGCCGATGATACCAAGCGTAGTGCCAAGTGTCAGTCCAGAAAAAATCTCGCGCCGCATCACGCGCCACCAATCGCGCAACGTAATTTCGCCTAATGCCATTGCGCGAATGATAAGCGTTGCTGCCTGCGAACCAGAATTACCACCGCTCGAAATAATAAGCGGCAAAAACAGCGCCAACACCACCGCCTTGCTAATCTCTTCCTCGAACGCGCCCATCGCCGTTGCGGTCAGCATCTCTCCCAGAAATAAGAGTATAAGCCAGCTTGCACGTTTACGAATCATCCGAAAAAATGGAATCGTGCTGTATGGCTCATCTAACGTCTCCGTACCGCCGAAACGCTGAATGTCGTCGGTGTCGCGCTCCTCAGCTACGTTCAGCACGTCATCCACCGTGATGATGCCGATAAGTTGTTTGTTTACATTCACCACAGGGAGCGCAATACGGTTATGCTTTTTGAACATCTGCACCGCTACATCTTCGGTATCCGTTGCAGAAAGCGCCACAAACTGCCCGTCCATTAAATCTTCAACGGTCGCTTCCAACGGCGAGAGCAGAAATTCCCGAATACGGATATCGTCAAGCAGTTTGCCATCGTCATTCGTCACGTATAGCACATTGAGCGTCTCACGGTCATGTCCGCACTGACGCACATGGTCAAGCACATTTTGCACCGTCCATTCCGCCTTGATGTCAATGAAATCTGGTGTCATCAAACGCCCAACACTGCTTTCGGGATACGCAAGCAGCATTTGAGCAATAATACGCTCTTCATGAGAAAGCAAGCCCAGAAGATGCGTGGTAACAGGCAAGGGCAACTCTTCCAGAAGTGCTGTGCGGTCATCGGGCGACATGTCATTGAGGATAAGCGCCACCTGCTCTTGGCTCAACGCTTCAAGAAGGCTTGTCTGTACGTCTGCTTCTAAAAACTCAAACGTTGCCGCTGCCAGCTTTTGCGGAAGCAAGCGGAAGATTATGGCGGTGTCCTGTTCGGGAATATCAGCAATAAGTTCTGCCAAATCCTCCGGCTGCCAGTCATTAAACACCTCGCGCAACGTTGTGAAGTCACGCTGCGCGATGAGTTCTTGAATTTCTGGCTGTATGAGGCTTCCTATCATGGGTGTATGGAATTATGTGGGTGATAGCAGGATGAATACAGAGAACGAAAGAGGCGGTTGATGTATTCTTCAACCGCCTCAAGGATCACAATTTCTCAAAACTTCTCCACCATCATCAGGAAACCATCCAACACATCTTGCAGTTTATCCACGTCTTTGCCGCCAGCTGTTGCTAAATGCGGTTTGCCGCCGCCGCCGCCGCCGAGCGCTTTTGCGACTTCGCTCACGAGTTTGCCCGCGTGATATTTATCCTTCAAATCATCGGTAACAACACACACAAGCTGCACTTTGTCGTCTATGACACTTGCCATCAAGCCCACACCAGCCTTACCAAGCGCATTGCGGAGTTCGTCGCCGAGGGCTTTTAGTTGGTCAATGCTTGTGGTCTCTACACGCTCCACCACCACACGTACCGCTCCAACACTCTTTGCACGGTCAATAAACGTCGTGATGCTGCCTGCCAATGCGCCGAGCTGGAAGTTCGAGATTTCCTTTTCAAGTTGTTTAATCCGATGCGTGAGTTCGTCGGCACGTTGACGCTCTTCCGTGATTTTGTGTTCAAGTTCACGAATAATGTGTGCTACGCCTTCGCCTGTCACGGCTTCTACGCGGCGCGTTCCGGCAGCGATGGACGACTCGCCCGTGAACTTAAACAGCCCGATTTCACTCGTGTTGCGGACGTGTGTGCCGCCACAAAACTCCGCCGAAAACTTCTCGTCAATCGTCACTACGCGCACCTTGTCGCCATATTTATCACCGAAAAAACTCTTCACGTTCGGGATATTTCGTGCTTCTTCGACGGGTAATTCAATCGTCTGCACGTCAAGGTGCTCACGGATTTTGGCGTTCACCATATCTTCGATTGCCTGCAATTCCTCAGCCGAAACTTTCTGGAAATGGGGAAAATCGAAATGCAAACCTTCCGCCGTCACAACCGAACCAGACTGCTGAATGTGTGTTCCCAACACGCGGCGCAGCGCTTCGTGCAAAATATGCGTAGCGGAGTGATTGCCCGCAATCGCCTGACGGTTTTTCGTATCCACTTGTGCCAATGCCACATCGCCCGCAAGCGCCTCTACGTCCGTCGCACAAAGATGCACAAATGCGTTACCCACTTTCTGGACACTCATGACCTCGTAGCGGTTGCCACCCATCACAATCACACCTACATCCGCCGCTTGCCCACCCATTTCAGCATAAAACGGCGTTTGCTCCAACACGACCTGATTACCTTTTGCATACAGTACTTTCGATTCCATCGTGAGTGCATCATAACCGGTGAAGACCGTCTTTTCTTCGATTGGTGGCACTTCGGCTTCTTGTAAATGCGTTTTACGGGCTTTGCGGGAACGCTCGCGTTGCTCGGTCATTAGCGCCGTGAAGCCATCTGTATCTACCGTCAACCCTCGTTCACGGGCGATAAGTTCTGTCAAATCAAGCGGGAATCCGAATGTATCATACAGAAGAAAGGCATCTTTCCCGCTCACCACAGACGTTTGACCACTCAACTCCTCGAACCGCTCCAATCCTCTATCCAACGTTTGTAGAAAATTTTCTTCTTCTGCTTTGATAACCCGCTCCACGAGCGCTTGCTGTGCTTTGATTTCGGGGAAAATATCGCCCATTGTATCAGCAAGAATTTGCACGAGTTTGTACAAAATGGGTTCGCGGAAACCAAGATTCCGCGAATAGCGTGAGGCACGGCGCAAAATGCGACGCAATACGTAGCCGCGCCCCTCATTGCCCGGCATTGCGCCGTCGGCAACGGAGAACGATACCGTTCGCACGTGGTCAGCCATAACGCGCATGGCAACGCCTGTCTTGTCCGTGAGTTCGCCGGAATACTGTTTGCCGCTCAGTTCTTCGATGTTGTTAATAATGGGCGAAAACACATCCGTGTCATAGTTCGAGAGTTTGCCTTGCGTCACCGCGCAGATGCGCTCGAAGCCCATACCTGTATCCACGTGCTTTGCGGGCAATTCCTCCAGCGAGCCATCTGCTTTGCGGTTGTATTGGATAAAGACGAGATTCCAAATCTCAATCACTTCCGGCACACCAGCGTTCACGAGCGCTCCGCCGGATTTATCGGGTGTACGGTCGTAGTGAACTTCGCTGCAGGGTCCGCACGGTCCGGTTTCGCCCATTTCCCAAAAATTATCTTTTTCGTCGAAGCGGTGAATCTGCGCCTCTGGCAAATAACGTTTCCAAAGTTCACGTGCTTCGTCGTCGGTGCGGTACACAGTGGCGTGAATACGCGTGGGGTCGAGCTTCCAGACCTGCGTGAGCAGCTCCCATGCCCAATCAATCGCCTCACGTTTGTAATAATCGCCAAAACTCCAGTTGCCGAGCATCTCGAAAAATGTGTGGTGATACGTATCGTAGCCCACTTCTTCGAGGTCGTTGTGTTTGCCGCTCACGCGAATACATTTTTGCGTATCGGCGGCGCGGCGGTAATCACGCTTTCCTGTGCCAAGAAACACATCTTTGAACTGGTTCATCCCAGCATTGGTAAACAGCAACGTCGGGTCGCCATGCGGCACAACGGGCGCTGAAGGCACGATGCGGTGTTGCTTAGAAGCAAAAAAATCAAGAAACGATTGTCGGATTTCGCGGGAAGTCATAATGTGCAGTTGAGTTTTTGAATATAAAATTGAATTGTATACCCTTTGTATTACTCCCTTTCGGGTGATACAACAGTAAGAATTTGACTTCCGGCTGTCCGCTTCCCGCTCTTGCGGGGCGGGCTGTCGGCTTATCATCAACGAGGAATCCGACAGCCCGCTAAGAAGCGGACAGCCGGAAATAAAAAATA
>JANYIG010000041.1 GCA_025358765.1 Candidatus Kapaibacterium sp. | reverse complement strand
TCACCGTCGGACAAAAATATTTTCGTGAGAATTTCTACAAACGGCTCTGCACAACGTTTTGAAGTACAGGATGAAGGTCCGGGTTTGAGCGAGGACGATAAAAAGAAATTGTTTGGTAAATTTGCACGACTATCGGCGCAGCCCACGGGAGGCGAGCATTCGACAGGCTTGGGTTTGTCTATCGTCAAAAAAATGGTGGATATGATGAAAGGCAAAATTTGGTGTGAAAGCGAATTAGGCAAAGGCGCAACATTTTTGCTGGAGCTTCCGGCGGGAAAGTAGCTATAGCACTTCGGTTGCATAATTCTTTTGGGCAAACAATATATTCTTTATGGCAGATCAAACACAATCATCAGAACAAAAACGGCCGATTATCTTTAGCGCGATGCAGCCGTCGAGCGAGCTAACGTTGGGCAACTACGTTGGGGCGCTTAAACACTGGGTGGAGCTTCAGGCAACATATGATTGCGTGTATTGCGTGGTGGACGAACATGCCGTCACGATTCACCCCGAACCTGCAAAGCTGCGGAAGCAAACATTAGATTTAGCGGCGATGTATGTGGCAAGCGGCATTGACCCCGAACAGAGCGTGATTTTTGTGCAGTCACACGTACCAGCACACGCGCAGTTGGCGTGGGTGTTAGGTACGTTTACGCCAATGGGTGAAGCGAGCAAAATGACGCAGTACAAAGAGAAATCCGACAAACATGGTGCAAACGTTGGCTTGTTTACGTATCCTGTGTTGCAAGCGGCAGATATTCTGCTCTATCAAGCAAACCTCGTACCTGTCGGTGAAGATCAAAAGCAACATTTGGAGCTTTCGCGGAACCTTGCCGAACGCTTTAATCATCATTATTCCGACACGTTCACCGTGCCAGAGCCGCATATTCCCAAGGTTGGGGCACGGGTAATGAGTTTACAAGAGCCAGAAAAAAAAATGTCCAAGTCTGATGAAAATTCAAATGCGACAATTTTCCTTGCAGACACGCCGGACGATATTCGCCGCAAAATCAAGCGAGCGGTGACGGATTCTGGTTCCGAAATACGCTACGGGGCTGACCGTCCGGCAATTGCAAATTTGCTGGAACTGTATCACATAGCGAGCGGCGAGGCGATCGGGGCGATTGAAGAACGGTTCGTAGGAAAAGGCTACGGCGATTTTAAGGCGGAATTAGCAGAGGTACTTATAGCGATGCTCAGTCCAATTCGTGAGCGTTATATGCAAATTCGCAACGACAAAGCTACCTTGAATGATATTCTAAAAAAGGGAGCGTTTGAGGCTAATCGCCGCGCAAATAGAACTCTACGAAAGGTATATAAAAAAATTGGGTTGGTTGAGCTTGAATAGCACAATCCCAAAATAATTCCCCATTCGTTCCATGTTGACCCAGTAGGTCAATTATTTAAGGAGGACTTTATGAAATCGTTGTTTACAGGAATCGCTCTATTGCTTATGGGCAGCACAAGCTTATTTGCACAAACTACCAAATGGGCGCTTGACCGTACACATTCCAACTTAGGTTTTTCGGTGAGCCATATGGTTGTGTCGGAGACCAAAGGCAGATTTGATGACTTTTCGATTGCGACCGTTTCTGACAAAGAGGATTTTTCGGATGCGAAAATTGACATAACGATTAAAGTGGAAACTGTGAATACCGATGATAAAAAACGCGACGGACACTTGCGTAGCCCGGATTTCTTCGACGTAGCAAAGTTTCCCACGATGACGTTCAAATCAAAAGAAATGAAAAAAGTCGGCGAGAAAAAATATAAACTCATTGGTGATTTCACGATGAAAGGTGTTACGAAACAAGTCGAACTCGACGTAAAGTTTGGCGGTTTACTTTCCAACAAAGGCAAAACAGTTGCGGGCTTCAAGGTAAGCGGCACTATTAACCGCCAAGATTATGGTGTGAAATGGAATAGTATGCTCGACACAGGCGGCTCCGTCGTGGGCGATGAGGTCGAGTTTGTCGCAAATCTTGAACTGAATAAGCAATAATTTTAATGGTTATGAAACGCTGACTGCTGAACACGAGGCATCTCCTGCCATTGCGTAACTCAGAAGTAAATCGTTTTTGTGTGATTCAACCAAACCAACAAAATGGGCTTGCACTCTGTATTGATAATTCTTGTCTTGACTATTCTGGGGACAAATGTTCTGGCTCAGCATCAAGTGTTTCCGGCTAAGTTGGATCGAAGTAAGTTGCAATACTGGAGATGCTATTATGGGCAAAGACTGACTTTTTTAAGTGACGTATCTTACGTGGTACACTTGTCATGCGAGGGAGTGTGAGAATTGTAAACAAAAAAACGGGGAAGGCTTCAACAGCATACAATGATTTGTTAGAGTTCCCAGTAGATATCCGATATCAATAGCTTTGCTTTTTCGTTTGAACTGTTAAAATAGCATGTCCGGATTTTGGATAAAGTCACAAGATGAAATTGCAAGCGCAATCCTGCTTTTTGAGTATCGGGACTACAATTCAGCGTCAAATAGAGCATATTATGCCTGTTTTCATGCAGCTATTGCAGTGTTGATGGAGTACGGTATTACCAACGAGAAAAATCCACACGAGTGGGTACACGCACACTTCGCCTCCGAACTTATTCATCGTCGGAAGCGTTTTTCAGCATCGTTAGCCTCTCTGTTGCCTACAGTACAAAGAATCCGGCATCAGGCAGACTATAGCGAGGAAAGTGTCAGCAAAGTCGCAGCGGAGCGGCAATTACGAAATGTAAAAACGTTCATTGATGCCATTCAACAGGAAATAGAACGATGAAGATTCATGCGAAACAACAAGAGCTGGTAGATGAACTTCTTGCAAAGGTTAAAGAGCGATTTCCCTCAGTGGAATTTTCGCATCTAACATCAAGCCCTGAAAATCCGAATGCAATTTGGGTGCATGTGCATGTCCCCGACGATGAAACCGCATTGGATGTAGGCGAATATGCGGCACACATCGAAATTGGCTATTTGGTGGATTATTCTTACTCCATTTCACTTATGCCACACGTTATTGAATCTGTGGTATAAGCTCTTTATGCAATCAGGAGGAGCCTCCTAACATTATTATGATTCAACTTGCTATCAATATTGACCATATTGCTACCATTCGCGAAGCGCGGGGTGGCATAGAACCCGATCCTGTAGCAGGCGCTGCTATTGCAGAGTTGGCAGGTGCAGTAGGCATCGTCTGCCATCTGCGAGAAGACAGACGGCACATTAATGACCGCGATCTAAAAATCTTACGCGAAACCGTCAAAACCAAACTCGACCTTGAGATGGCGGCAACACCGGAGGTTATCCAGATTGCCATTGAGACACTGCCGGAACTTGTAACGTTTGTTCCGGAAAAACGCGAGGAACTCACGACGGAAGGCGGCTTGAATGTGGCATCAAAGCTACACTTTTACACCGATATTGTGTCGCAAATGCACCAACACGATATCGCCGTCAGTTTTTTTATTGAACCGCTCACTGAACAAATCAACGCAGCTGCGACTGCTGGGGCGGAAATTATTGAGTTCCATACTGGAACCTATGCCAACGCTCGTACCAGCATTGAACAGCAAACGGAACTCGCTAAACTACGCGAGTCTGCTATGTATGCAAAATCCTTAAACCTAAAAGTCACGGGCGGACACGGGCTGAATTATGTAAACATTCGCCCCATCTGCTCTATTCCTGAATTTGAAGAAGTGAGTATTGGTCACGCTGTTATGGCACGCGCTATTTTTTCGGGATTAGACAGAGCCGTGCGTGATATGGTTGACTTGCTTCATGTTTATTCCTAAATCTGTTATTGGTTCTTAGTCATTGGTCAGCAGTCATTAGTCAGCAGTCATTAGTTACTTGGTCTTGTGTGAATAATGTTTCAACCGCATCATTCCATAATAATTCAGTATCTATTGACCAATGTCTAATGTCCAATAACCAATGACGAAAGTAGCTAATGACGTACTGAATGCAATTTATGAATGTCGTTGCAATTGTTGGTCGCCCGAATGTGGGAAAATCTACGCTCTTTAACCGCTTGGTGGGCGGACACGAAGCTATTTTTGCCGAAGAGCCAGGCGTGACGCGCGACCGTCTTTACGGGCGTGGAGACTGGGCAGGACGGAATTTTACCGTGATAGACACCGGCGGCATTATGCCGGACAGCGAGGACGTATTCGACGTTGCCATCCGCGAACAAGCGATGATTGCGATTGATGAGGCGGATTCTATCATCTTCGTGTGCGACGGGCGCACAGGCATAACAGGCATTGACGAGGAAATTGCACACATCCTCCTTCGTTCCGGCAAACACGTAACACTCGTTGTCAACAAATGCGACGACCCGAAGTACGATATGAATTCATACGAGTTCTCGTCGTTAGGATTAGGCGAAGTGTTTGCGATGTCGGCGCTCTCTGGCAGAAGTAGTGGCGACATGCTCGACCACGTGATAATCCCTCTTGCCACCGATGAAGAGGAAGACACCGACGAGCGGCTTAAAATAGCGGTGGTGGGTCGCCCAAATGTGGGGAAATCAAGTCTGTGTAACGCTTTGCTTGGCAAAGAACGTACGATTGTAACACCGATTGCAGGAACCACGCGGGATGCGATTGATAGTACGCTTAAATACTACGGCGAAGAAATGGTATTGATTGATACCGCTGGACTCCGTCGCCAGAGCCGCATTAAGGAGAATATTGAGATGTTCAGCATTATCCGTACCCAACGCGCCATCGAACGCTGCGACGTAGCGGTGGTCGTGATTGACGCAACATTGGGCATCGAAATGCAGGATAAAAAAATCATCAACGACGTAGTGACGGCTCGCAAAGGTATTATTATTGCCGTGAACAAATGGGATTCGATGGAGAAAGACCACAAAACTGCCGATGCCTTCACAAAGAAGTTTCAGGAAGATATGAGAACAGTGAACTACGCGCCGCTTGTGTATATCTCCGCGCTCACGAAACAGCGCATCACCAAGCTCCCCGAAATGGCAAAAGAAATCCAAGCACGCCGCACAACCCGCGTTACAACAGGACAGCTGAACGCAGCGTTACTCGAAGACATTTCGCGTACGCCGCCGCCAGCAGTATCGGGATTGGATTTACGCATTAACTTTATCACACAAACGGCAGTTGCGCCCCCAACCTTCATTTTTTTCCTAAATCACCCCGACCTACTGCCCGACGCATACAAGCGTTTTCTGGAAAACAAATTGCGCGAACACTACGATTTGGTGGGCGTTCCCGTGTCATTCCTCTTTCGTCGGAAAAATAAAGAACGGGATTAAACCCCACATAACAAGGTACATTCCAGTAGCTCTCGATAAAGATATATCGGAACCCCATAAATCGTAGATTTCATGGGGCTTGTAAGGGTTCAGACCGAGAGCTATTGCTTCAGCCACCGTGCGGCAGCTATCCACAGCAATGCTACACCAGTACACATCATCGCAAACCAATCCCCAAAACGCACATAGAATGAATGCTGTTCCAAAAGTGGAATCCGCTCTGCAAGCGCTGTCTGTGTATCTATCGAAGACTTCTGCAATGCTGTTCCGCAAGGCGTGATAAAGCCAGAAATTCCGGTGTTTCCTGTCCGTGCGATGTAGCGCCGCGTTTCAATAGCCCGCATAGCGGCTATCTGAAAATGTTGCTCCGGTCCGGGCGTGTGGTTAAACCAACCGTCATTCGTGATAACTGTCAGCACGTTAGCGCCCTCGCGGACAAAACCAGCAACGAAGTTCGGATAAATAGATTCGATGCAGATAATAGAGCCGATACGAGCTGTATCTCGCTTGAGCGGTAACACAAATACGGATTGCGTTGATCCAAGCCCCCAGCCGGAAATCCCAACGCCCCACGTGAACCATTTCACAGCAAACGTAAGCACATTCGCATACGGCACACGTTCGGCAAAGGGTGTGAGTTTCATCTTACGGTATAGCTGCGGCGGCGTTCGTTCTTCAAGCCGCGTCGTATCTGAAGTCAGAAGCATGGACGAATTAAAACTGTCATAAAATACTGTATCCACGCTGCCGGAAAGTGTGGTTCGCGGAACGGCGCGGGCGGTGGAGGGTGCATCGGCTCCGTTTGCATAGACCGTGTCCGACGGAACACCCGTCAGAAGAGCTATGTGGGAGGTGTCAACCCATTGGCGGAGCATAACAAGGAACGGTGCATTTGCTGGAAGCAAAATGCGATAAGGAATTGCCGTCTCGCTCCAAATAGCGACATCCAATGAGCCGCCCGCCAACGCACGGTTTTTCAGTGAATTTTGTAGTGAATCCTGCATTGCACGGTGTAACAACACTTGCGCCTGAACACTGCCCTGCCACTTACCCCAAGGATTGATATTTGGTTGGATAACGCCTATCATGAGCGTTTGCGAGTTTTTGCGATTGAGCAATGTTTGGTGATCGAATGCCGCCATCCGCACAAGACCGTAGCAAAGCGGCACAAAAAATAGTGCCACGAGCAAAACAATCTGCTTGCGAACACGCAGTAATGATGCCCCTAAACGAACAAGCACGGTGTTTACTGCCTGCTCCTCACGAAACATAAACCACCAATATGCCACACATACATTGACGGCAACCACGAGGAAGCTCACGCCCCAAACGCCCGTCACGTCTGCCAGCTGGGCAAGCGGTGTGTGATAAATTTGCGTGTAACCAAGCGCTTGCCAAGGATATGACGCTTCCCCCAAGCTATGAAGCCACTCAAACGCTGTCCATAGAAATGGCAACGCTGCAAGCGCTTGTGAGCGCCCCAAATTCTGACGAATCGCAGTGTAAGCAATCATCGGCACAGCAAAAAAGAACGGATGCCCCACCCAAAGCGCCAGACCCGCAGCCATCAAGTACGGGTCAGCATCGGGTTGCCAACTGCTTACCCACCAGTTACTCACGCCTTGAAACGCAAAAAACGCTACATAACAATATCGAAGCGCCTTTCCGAATGTCGAAGCACGTTCCAATACCACAAGAAGCGGCACAAAGCCAATAAATGCTAAAAAACCAAATGGAAGTGGAGGGAAACCGATACCGAGAAGAATGCCGGAGCACAGAAGGAGAAGATAGTTCATAGATGTGTTCGCCATTGGTTCTTTGTTGTTGGATGAACACAGATATCATTCACGTCCAAACTTAATGGCTCGTAATATGAACTTACGTGCAGAGCAGAAATTCATACTACGAGCCAGACGGTAACTGACCAACTACAATAGAGTTTATTCCGAATTGTCCACAGTTCTGGATTCCCGCCTTCGCGGGAATGACCTCCAAAAGTAATCGGAACAGACTTAAATAAAATTATTTGAGAAGAGCCTTCTTTGCCAACGGTTTACTTGCTTCAATTGAGTTGACATAGAGCGAATCCATATCATCACCGAGGTAAAATTGTTCGACGGTGTTCAGCATGTCGCCTACTTCATTGTTGAGTTCGTGGGTATCTTTGGCAACACCCTGAACGATTTGCAGATTTGAGTTCGTTACACTCGAAATCATCTCAATATTCTTGCTAATGTGCTCTGCGGTCACCGATTGCTCTTCGGCGGCAGCGGCAACTTGGTAAATCATATCGCCTACGTTGCGGATACTGGCAACAATAGTTTCAAGAGCCTTCCCAGCATTTTCCGCAAGTTGAATACCGCTTCGTACCTGTTCAGACCCTGTTTGTGCGGCTTCAACGGCGGTTTCCGTATCCGTTTGAATCTGGCGAATCGTTTTGCCGATTTCTTTCGTTGCTTTTTGTGTACGCTCGGCGAGCTTCCGCACCTCGTCGGCAACAACCGCAAAGCCTCGCCCTGCCTCACCTGCGCGGGCAGCTTCAATTGCAGCGTTGAGCGCCAGAAGGTTTGTTTGATCAGCAATTTCCTCAATTACCTGTACCACTTCGCCAATCTGTGCCGACGATTTGCCAAGATTATCAATGGTATCCGTTGTTTCCGTCACAATCTTGGCAATGCGTTTCATGCCATCTACCGTACTCATTACCGTCGCTTGCCCTGTTTGTGCTACTTTAATGGTCTCGTTCGAGAGCTTTGTTGTTTGATGAATATTTTGCGCGGTTTCAGCAATTGTTGCGGTCATTTCTTCAATCGCCGATGCGACCTCGTTCGTCTGATTTGCTTGCTGTGAACTCCGCTTCGCAACCTCGCTGGACGCATTGGAGATATGCTCAAACGAGCGTGCCACCCGTGCCGAAGTCTGACCAATCTGAGCAATCATGCGACGCAATCCCAAAATCGTCGTGTTCAATACCGTGACAAGTTTACCGACAGCATCATCACGCTCAACATCTAACTGGTGGCTCAAATCATTGTTGTACATTGCCTCCAACACGACGGAGATACGATTGACTTGACGTTTGAGGTACTCTTCTTCGTCACGGGATTTTTTCGCGGCGGCTTCAATGGCTTTATTCTGTTCAGCGGTTTGGTGTAAAAGTTTATCGGTCTCCTCCTTCGACTGACGAATGCGGTCAACCATGATATTGAATGCACGGCTCAGTTTGCCGACTTCGTGGGAGGCTTGATTGTTCACAAATTGCGTCAAATCGCCTTCGCTGACCTTTTGAGCCGCACTTTGTAGCGCACGAATAGAGCGCACAATACGACGAATAAAAACGTAGATTACCGCAGTACAAAAAATTGCGCCAATCACACCAATAAGTGTAAGTGAATTAAAGCTCCGCGCCACACTTACATCCATCACACGAGTATTAATGCCAATCACAACCTCCCCAATTTTTTCTTTCGTTTGCGGGGAGGAAATAGGTACAATCGCAATAGCATTACTTCCAACGGTAAACGCTTTATCATCCTTATCAATTAAGCCCTCAAACTTCTGCAACTCTTTCGGAACTTTATCAAAATTGCTTGTATAAAGTGTGTCATTGCTTTTCTTTTTGACAACGATGAAATCGAACGTTGGCAACCGCAACACGCCTTCGGCAGCCGTTGCTACGCCATCACGATTTTCAAAATCTACCGCCGGCTGTACCGAAGTAGCGGCAATTGTTGCGATAGCTTTGGCTTCGTCTTCCATCAGAGCTGTGCCTGCCTGACGCTGTTGGAAGGACGATGTAATAACATTCACTGTTGTTAGTAATGCAATTGCTAAGGTCGAGACGATGGCAATTTGCAATCCAATTGAGGAGCGTATTTGGTTAAACATAGACTCTATCCTACGGCGTTGAAATGAACGTGATGTTGATGTTGGTTAGATTGAGGCTTACAAAGGCGCGTTTTCGCAGTAATGTCTTGCCAAATACACAACTGCGTTCCCACTCTGCGAAAATATACATAACAAATTCAAAAACAACAATAAAACTATTGTCGGACAATGACTTTTCGTGTGAATTTACTGCGAATAAGCGCCAGCATAGATAAATGATGCACAAAAGATGTATTGGAACTGCTAAATTTTAAGTAGATTTAAGAACAACAATGATTTGCAAAGTCCTATTCCTAAGGTTTTAATGTAACACACGATAGCAGTCGCTGTTCATTACCGCTGCTTTACGGGATTACTATCATGTATGAGCAAAAAATTAGTCACAATCCCCGCTTATGACTGAAGTGCCATCCGCAATGATTCATGCGGTCGTTGCCGCTGCTCTGAATCAACCCATAATACTTACGCGTGCCATTGATGAGGCGTTGGATAATAATGTTTTGGAAAACGAACTCTACGAGGCATTCTTACAAACATATCTGTTTGCGGGATTCCCTGCAGCATTGGAGAGCCTTTCAGCGCTTGCAACAGCAATTCGTCATCGCCATATATCATCGAACAAACCATTACACCGTCCGACCGAATTGTATGATATTGAACACTTCTCGCAGCGCGGCACAGAGCTTTGTCAAAGTATTTACACAACTACGTATCAAAAAATGCGCCAAAATCTTTCCGACATATCCCCAGAACTTTCTGAGTGGATGATTGTGGAAGGGTATGGAAAAACATTAAGCCGCGATGAATTACCGATTAAAACCCGTGAATTGCTCATCGTTGCTGTACTTACGGCGCTTGGCTGGGGGAATCAACTTCATTCGCATCTGCGGGGGGCACTCAACGTCGGCGCATCAGCGGAAGAATGCCGTACAGTGATTGCAGCACTTGATATATTTCCCCAAAATTTTATCAGACTCCGACAGGAAGACGCGCTACGCCTTCTTACGACAATCACTTCCAAAAAATCAATGGTATGACCAAACCACATCTTTGGGGCAAGAGGCTGAAGTCTTTTCTTCGCTCTATACATTATATGCCGATCGAGCATAGGATTTCACTTTCTTGCCTATTCCGAAAAAGCCATGGCGCAAAACTCCTTATGCTCTGGCTTTTCTGCTGGTGTGTCGTTGCACAACCGCTCACAGCACAGGAAGTGCAACCCGGCTGGAGTACAAACGACACCACGCTTTCTAAGGCTGTCCGCACTCTCCGTGCCGATTTGAATGACATTATCGCCGACTCTGCCTCTAATAGCGCCTCGGTGAGTGTGTATGTATATTCCATCAAAAACAAAGAACTCCTTTACAGCCGCAATGAAATGAAAGCGTTTGTGCCGGCATCGAATGTGAAGCTCTTCACAACGGCTGCAGCATTAGAGTATCTTGGACAAGATTTCACCTATACTACGACGGTGTTTTTGGACGGCATCATAAAAGCCAATGGCGAATATATCGGCAACCTTATTATTCGTGGCGCTGGCGATCCTTCGATGTCCAGCTATTTTATGCCGGAGCCGATGAGTGTTTTGCAACGCTGGGCAGCCACTTTCGATTCGTTAGGCATTAAAAGCATTCGGGGCAATATCATCGGCGATAACAGTTATTTCGACGACGCACCACTTGGCGCAGGTTGGTCGTGGGACGATGTACCGTACTCTTTTTCGGCAGAAATCTCGGCACTTTCATTTAATGACAACAAGGTGGACGTTGTTGTCCGCCCAGGTACGTCGGTCGGCATTCCCGCAGAAACAGCTATTCTCCCAACCACCACCTACATTTCGGTTGCAAACAAAGTTATTACTGTCGCAGCAGATTCAACGCGCTCAGTAGATTATTGGCGTGATATGACCTCAAACGTTGTCGAACTTACCGGCACAATGCCGCTTGATAGTACCCATAAAAAAGAGCCGCGAATAGCAGCAGTCACCGTACACAATCCAGCACAGTTTATGCTCACGCTTTTCAAACAAACTCTGAAAGAGCGCGGTATTACGGTCAACGGTGAAGTTTTTGACCTTCGACAATGGGGCAATAAGAAAATCTCGTACACCGAGCTTCGCCCCGTGTGCGAGCAGACTTCTCCACCCCTTGCGGAGATCATCCGTGTGGTGAACATGACCAGCCATAATCTTTGCGCCGAAATGCTTTTGCGAACAATCGGCAAAGAAACATCGGGCAAAGGAAGCGCCGACAAAGGGATGCAAGCCGTCCGTGAATTCTGTAAACAGCGTGAGATCAGCGTAGATGGAAGTTCATTTGTGGATGGTTCTGGGCTGTCGCGGTTCAATATCGTAACGGCAAAACAGCTTGGTAGTTTGCTTACAGCGATGTACAACTCCAAACACCGCGCCGTGTTTATGAAATCTCTTGCCTCGCCCACTGAGCGTAGCACACTCTTCGGTCGGATGAAAAACTCGCTTGCCGAACGAGCGGTTCGCGCAAAAACAGGATCGCTCAACGGCGTTTCGGCATTATCAGGCTATGTCACCTCGCGTGACCAAGAACCAATTGCTTTTGCCCTTGTGTTTAACAATTTTACCGTACCCCAAAGCGACATTCGTTCCATCCAAGATTTTTTCTGTATGCGATTGGCGAGTTTCTCGCGGAAGTAATGCTTGAATTCAAGGTGGAGGTGTAACGGATTTTCGGTATATTTCGATTCAGACAATTTTTTCATATCTGCCATGGCGGCAAATTCTTTCTGCCGTGGCAAGAATCAAATGAATTTCTTCCAATAATGACTACAGAACCGCAACAACAGGTGAATCCAGCATTGCCGACCATTTTGATTGTGGACGATGTGGTACAAAATATTGAGGTTGTTGGCATCATGCTCCGCGATCAAGGCGTGAAAGTCATTGGTGCCACTAGTGCCGAACAAGCATTTCGGATTCTTGAAACTCGGCTTGCAGATTTGATTTTGCTGGATGTGCAAATGCCAGAAATGGACGGATTTGCCGCGTGCGGGCATCTCAAGAAAAACCCGCGCACAAAAAATATTCCCGTCATTTTTCTAACCGCAAAAACCGAAACAGCAGATATTTTACGTGGTTTTGAACTCGGTGCAGTGGATTATATTCTCAAGCCGTTTCAACCCGCAGAACTCTTTGCCCGCGTCAAGGCACATATTGAACTCAAGCAATTGCGAGATGCCGCGCTGAATCACAACGACGACCTCCGTACAGCCAACGAACAGCTCCTCCAACTTGACCGCGAGAAGAATGAATTTTTGGGCATTGCAGCACATGACCTCAAAAACCCGCTCACAAACATTATTTTGGCAGCAGAGATGATAGACCATTATCACGAAACTATGCCCAAAGACCAACTCCTCAAGCGTGTGGAACAAATGGGTCTTTCAGCGTTGTATATGCGTTCGATTGTGACAAATCTGCTTGACATCAATGCGCTCGAATCGGGTCAGCTCACTCTGTCGCCCTCAAATTTCGACATTATTCCGCATATCAATGAAGTTGCTGCCTCCTATACCGAACGTGCGAAAGCAAAGGATATTCAACTAAAAACAGAGATTACTGGCACAGCGCTCAATGTCTATGCCGACCCAATCAAAACAAAAGAAGTTATTGAGAATCTCGTTTCCAATGCCGTCAAATATTCACCTTATGGCAAGCGCATTTGGCTTCGAGTAAGCCACTCAGTGAGCAATGCAACGATTCGTGTGGAAGTGCAAGACGAGGGTCCGGGTATCAGTGAAGACGACAAAACAAAACTCTTCGGGAAGTTCGCCCGCCTTACGGCACAACCAACGGGCGATGAGCATTCAACAGGGTTGGGGCTTTCGATTGTCAAACGGCTTGTCGAGGCGATGCGAGGTAGTGTTTGGTGCGAAAGTCTTGTGGGCAAAGGCGCAACATTCATTGTCGAATTGCCCCAATCATAACGATAAAATCATAACGATAAAATCATATTGACAGAGCCTCAACGACGGAATTCCAACGATACAATTTTTACGGGCATGCTGCAATGACGCTCTCCGAAACCGAAATACGCATCCTTCCCGACCACATTGCCAATCAAATTGCTGCCGGTGAAGTCGTTCAACGACCCGAGTCCATCATCAAGGAACTCGTTGAAAATTCGCTCGACGCTGGCGCGGACACCATAGCAGTTGTGGTGCGTGGTGCAGGAAAAAATTTCATTCATATTATTGACAATGGCAAAGGTATGGGCAAAGACGATCTTTTGCTTGCACCCAAACGCCACGCCACCAGTAAAATAAAGACATCCGAGGATCTGCAACGGATTACGACGCTTGGCTTTCGCGGCGAGGCATTGGCTTCAATTTGCGCTGTGGCACAAGTAGAATTGCGTTCGCGGCGGCGAACAATCACCGCAGACAGAGATAATGAGGCTACTAATGAAGCTCCCGACGAAACTATAGGCTGGAAACTACTTTCAGAACCACTGCGAGAGCCAGTGTTGGAGCCGTGCGCGATGGATGCCGGAACACAAGTATTTGTGCGGAATTTGTTTTTTAACGTTCCGGCGCGACGAAAATTTCTGCGGTCAGATTTGACAGAATTTCGCCACATTTCTGACACAATGACGCGGTTTGCGCTTGGTCATCCAAACGTACGATTTGTGTTCTACGATGACGACGCTCTCATCTACGACCTTCAACCCGCCGACCTCAAACATCGCATAGAAGATGTGTTATCAAGCCGTTTTGCGGACGCAATACTGCCTGTTTATTACACCGATGCCATCAACAACAGCGCTATCACCATCACAGGTTTTATTGGGCAACCGATATTTGCAAAAAAATCGAAAACTGAACAGTTTTTGTACTTGAATGGACGCACCATCACAAGCCGTCAGTTGAGTCATGCTATTATGTCTGCATACGAGCATTTGATAGACCATTCTAGCTATCCACCCTTTGTGCTGTTCATCACAATGGACGTAGAACGTGTTGACGTGAACGTTCATCCGCAGAAGCACGAGGTCAAATTCGACGACGACCGCAGCATCTACTCGGCACTGCGCCGTGCGGTGTCGGAGGCACTGAGCCAATCGAATCTAACGCCACAAGCGGAATTTCGGCAAATGGCAGAATCACCATTCGAGAAATTTCGTCTTACGCCTAACACAAGCAACAACGAGTCTTTCACGCAAGCGAACACAGACGACACGGTTCTTGTAAACCGTCTGACCGGCGAAATTCTCGACCCAGCATCGCATACAGGTATGAATGAACGCAGTTATGACCGTTCACCCTATCAAGGCAGCGAATCATACCGCGCAGACCCACAACAGCGCCGCATGTCGAATCGTGAGGTTTCCGCCTATCAAGCATTGTTTGGCGAAGACAAAAATGATGCGTTCGCAAATGCCTCAAACGCTCGCCAATCCTCGTACGCCACACCTACTACCGCACCAATACATCAATCCGATAATTTCGCAAGTCAACAAGTAGTTTCTCCCCCGCGCTTCTTGTGGCAACTGCACAAAAAATACATTATGATGCAAACCAGCAAAGGGCTTGTCGTTGTTGACCAGCACGCCGCGCACGAGCGGATTTTGTACGAACGTGCTTTGAAAGCTATGAACGAGGATTTTAAATATGGACAAGAACTCTTGTTCCCCGTGCATATCACGCTCACACCATCCGAGGTGACACTCGTACAAGAACTTCGCGATGACCTGACGATGCTCGGCTTCCAGCTTGTACTCGACGGGCAAAACGTAGCGATAAGCGGGGTTCCGGCAGACGTTCGCAATGGTCACGAGGAAGAAGCGCTGCGAGAGCTTTTGGAGCAATATCACGAATATCAGGAACTACGCCACACCAACACTCGTGATAATCTTGCCGCATCGTTTGGATGCCGCTCTGCCATTCGCACTGGCGATGCCCTGAGCATTCAGGAAATGCGCCAACTTGTTGACGACCTGTATGCAACAAGCATGCCTTATGCTTGTCCACACGGACGACCCATCATTATTGAATTCCCGCTTGAAGAGTTTGACCGTCGCTTTGGACGCACGTCGTAGTGCCACCGTTGCTTTTTTGTGATCTTGTTTTTTTTGGGCTTTAGCTTCCGAAATGAGGCATTGCGTTCAGTTTGTTTCACGAAAAAATCCGCCGAACGGCTACTGTTCAAGCAAACTTCAGCCGACCGACGGAAAGAGTAGGTTTATCGGAACGACAAGTGGGTAATTTAGAACCACACACCAAACACAACCGCTGCCTCCGTTCGCGCACCTGTTACTTTGCCAGAAGTGTCTTGAAACGGTTTTATTGCGCTGTTATCAAGCGATAAAGCCCGACCTTCCAATCGTATGAATGCGTTCTCTGTCGGCTTATATTCCAAACCAAGCGAAATACCCGTACCTTTGAGTTTACCGGAAAGCACTAAATCGTCCGTGTCATCAAAAAATTCAAAGCGCCCAGCGATGCCAAATTTACCAATACCATACCGTGCAGTGACTTGTCCGCCGATAAAGGAACCGCCATCTTTCCCTCCATTCCGCAAGGCTTCCTGTGTAGCAAAATCTACCTGTCCTTTAATAAGAAGATCACCAAATTGAGCTGTTCCATTCATATTATGGTACAACCGCAATGCTGCCGGTGTACCTCGTGGTTGCTCGTTGCCGTAGATACTCGCGTATGAAAGCGTGAGAAAATCCATCGGCTTATAGGCAACAAATAAACTTACCGACTTATTATTGTTATTATCTATCACAATGCCATAACCATTCAGGAGATGAATATGTGCCTCGAATTTGTCAGAAAAGGTATAAGCAACTCTCACACCACTCTGGTAAAAGGGTTCATATGTCGTGACGAGCGTATGAGAACTAAATACATTGTCTTTAGGAACAAGGACTTCATTGCCAATATGCGTCAAGAAATAGCCCGCATCCACCCAGAGATTATCCACAGGCTGAATGCCAACGTTTGCTTCCTGAATAACGGAGGACTCGGCAGAAAAAAGCGTCTGACTTGTAAAGGCGATTGAACCATAATGCAGCGTGATTTTGCCACGTACGTTTTTGAGATTCAAATTTGCGGTTAACTGAACCGTGTTCAAGGAAAACTCGTCACGAATTATGTTCACGAACCCTGCTTGACGATACCGCCGTCTCCGTGTTGCATTGTTTGGGTCGCTACTATAGTCATTATCTACTGCGTAGTACATATCCACATACGCATTAAACGTTATCGCTGGCGGTGTGGGCGACGGAGATGTTGCATTTTTCGCAGAATCAACTTGTGCAAACAGATATGTTGCTGACAGCGCCCCCCCGATAATTATTGCGCTGGCAGTCGTTGTGATAGTATGGACAAAACTCTTCATAAAGTACTCCTCAAGTAAATGGAACAAAAAATAGTATTCCTCCATTCCGTGATAAGAATACAATACAACTTACTCAAGAATTTACACAGGCACAACAATAAAATAAGCTTTTATAGAATTTTTCAGTATAAAGTTAATTTTTAATAGAAATAAAGGAAAAAATATAAAGATTGTATCCATTTTACCTAAAAAGCCATAAAGAAATCATACATAAACAAGCGGTGCAATTACCGTGCTGCGGTTTTGCGGTTGATGCTGACAAGTCCAACGTCGAAGCGGCTCATCAGATGTTGCAAATTATCCGTATGTCGAGTAAGCTGCGCCGCTACGGTCGAAACATCGCGCGTTGCTAATGCTGTCTGGTTTGTGACGATCGTCATAGCGTCGGTTGTGGAGGCAATTTCGGTACTGGCAGTCGCTCCTTGCTGTATCGCAGCCGCTAATTGGGTGATAATATCAGCAACCGCTGTTGTGCGTTGAATAATACGCTCTAATGCTTGTGCGGACTCTGCCGCAGCAAGTTTATTTTGCTCCACTTCGCCTGTGCCTTGGTTCATCACCCGAACAGCGGATTCCGTATTGCGTTGAATAAATGCAATCGTCTCCACTATCTGTTTTGTCGCCTCTTGTGTCCGTTCAGCAAGTTTGCGAACCTCGTCCGCTACGACGGCGAAGCCTCGTCCCTGCTCGCCGGCACGAGCGGCTTCGATAGCTGCGTTTAGAGCCAGAAGATTCGTTTGGTCGGCAATTTCTTCGATCACACGCACGATGTCGCCAATTTGTTCGCTAGATTTGCCAAGGGTTTGTATCGTTTGCGCAGATGTTGTCACTACTTCGGCAATGGTATTCATGCCCGTTACCGTCCGCTGGACGATTACACCACCTTCTTTGGCATCGGCGTTAGCTTGAGCGGCTTCTTCCGCAGCAGTAGCTGCCAAGCGTGTATTGGCAGTAATGATTGTATTCATTTGTCGCGTTGCCTTGGCTACCTGCGCTGTTTGGCGCTCCTGCTCTCGAACACCAGAAATCATCTGTGCTGCATTCGAGGAAATCTGCGAACTGAGATGCCCTGTCTGCGCGACTGCATGAGCAACCTGCACCACTGCCTGCTGAATTGCTTCAATGGTCGCGTTAAATCCAGCAAATAGTTTTCCGATAGCACCATTGCTCTTGGCAGGCAATCGTAACGTCAAGTTGCCGTTCGCTACGCCCGTCATCCGCTCCAGAATCAGATTCATGCTTTGCAACAAATCATGCTCATGGTCTTCGGTCTGCTGCTTTGCCTCGTACGCCTCCGACATGGCGGTTTGCGTTCGTTGCATTTCGTGGCGCACAGTTTTTACTGCTTCATCCATTTTTTGCCGGAACGTTGCACGACACTCATCTATCTCGTTCGCCACTCGCCGCACAAAGTGTATTGCCAGCGATAATGACGTAATAACAACAAACGCAAGCGCACCAACAAGACCGAACAATAGAAATGGAGGTTGCTGCAAGTTCGACACGTTCCACGCCAGGCAGATAAGTATTAGCAAACTAACTGTAAGGCTAATACCCAAAACCCGAATAGGTGTTTGGTAAACATGTTCATGAACGCTATTATCAGTCGTGTGATGTATGGATTGGTCAAAAGCTATCATGGAACCTCGAAGGGTTTCGGTTAGTAAAACGGGATGATGTTGCGATGTTACGATGAAAACCTATCAAAGGGCTTGCCATTTGATAAGGTATTCTCTCTTGTTGATTCTCTTGTTGACATTGAGCGAAGCGGGGTACGTTTATCCGTATCCGATAGCAACAATACAGTATGGTTAGAATCGGACGGCAACCCTCGTTGTGTGGCAGTAGCCAGCGCTGCTAATGTCTTTGCTGTTTCTTTCGGGTTCTGACGTGAAAACGTTGAGGACTGAAGTTGCCTTTTTATTTCGTGTGATTGATTACTCACAATAAATTGCTTCACAACACCCAACAATTCTTCCATATGGTGGTGGCTTTGTTGGATAAGATTCATCAATTGTGCGTCCGTCTGTGCTGAATCCTGTGTCGTTTTTGCAATTGCTGTCACATTCTTCGATGCGATAGAACTTTCTGCGGATTGTTTGTTGGAGGTTCGCACGATTTGTTCCGTCATTTGCAGCATTTCATGGGAGTACACTGCAATCTGCTGAAGAACCTCACTCGTCTGTTCAACCAGACTGATACCTTTATTCATCTCGTCGTTGCTATGGCGAATCACCTCCACAGCACTTTGTGTCTTGAGATGAATACCCTCAACCGTTGTTTTAATCTGCTTTGTTGCTTGCCGGGTACGGTCAGCGAGCTTTCGCACTTCGTCTGCAACTACAGCAAAGCCTCGTCCCGCCTCGCCCGCCCGCGCCGCTTCAATCGCCGCATTCAACGCCAAAAGATTCGTCTGCGAAGCAATTGCCTCAATCACATCCACCACTTTGTTAATTTCCGAACCAGAATCACCTAAGTTTTCAATCGTCCCTAACGAAGATGTTATAACATTATTCACTTCATGGATTTTCTGCGTCATTTCGCTAAGTACTTGTGCACTTTCTTGAGCAGCTTTTTCGTTACGATCAGCGGCGGCGGCTGTACGAACAGCACTATTGGCATTTTCCGTAATCGTTGCCACCATTTCGCTGATGCTATCGGTAATTTCCTGCGCCTGCAACGAACGGTCGCGCGTTGCGGTCGCCAAAACGATGGAAATATCTTCCACCTCGGCAAGCGCCCGCGCGGTAGAAATCGTGGATTCTTGCACCTGTGTGATAATCTGCCCGATAGCGTTCGTTGCTTGATTAAAATGCTCAAAC
>JANYIG010000299.1 GCA_025358765.1 Candidatus Kapaibacterium sp. | reverse complement strand
TGTGCTTTTTTCCGGCGAATGGCGTGTGTTAGTTCCGCTTCGTTCCTCGTTTAGCGAGGCTTTGAAGGTAACATTGAACGATTTGGGTATCAGGAAATACCAGCATCCAGATGAAAAATTCAATGGCGCACAACGAATTGCTTATACCAGTATAATTTTTATGGGTATAGGTTCGCTACTGACGGGGCTTGCGATTTACAAACCTATTCAAATCGGCTGGCTGACGGCACTGCTCGGTGGCTACAAAGCGGCTCGCGTAGAGCATTTTTGCTTAACAATTGGTTTTTGCGGTTTCTTTTTTGTGCATATTGCTCAGGTCGTTCGTGCAGGTTGGAATAATTTCCGTGCAATGGTTGCAGGCTTCGAGGTTGAAGAAATCCAAGAGCCTGAAACGCCCGTTATTGCTGATTCATCTATGCCCACCGTTTAACCAAAAATTAACCAAAAAAGTGAGCTATCATGTCACAAGTAAAAAATAATCCTGAACAAGAACAGAGCATTGAAAAAACGATTACGCGCCGGACGTTTCTAAGTTTTGCAACACTTGGGGTTGGTGCAGTTGGCTCATATTTAGGCTGGCGGTGGCTCCACGGGCAATCGGAAGTAGATGGAGCGTTGGCTCCGCTTCGCACGATGTTGGAAACGAACAGCTCTGTCAACCAATCCGTCGTGTTTAGCGAAACACATACAGCACCAGAATACCCACGTTCATCTGCTGCCACAGAGCCGCGTACCAATGGAGATGTTGGTTTGGATTCAGATGTTGACATCGCTGAATGGAAGCTAAACGTGAAGCATCCAACCGCTATGACACCGCTTTCAGCGACACTCGATGACATCAAAGCGCTTCCAAAAACCGACATTGTGTTTGAATTCAAATGCGTGGAAGGATGGAGCGAGATTCAGTATTGGAGCGGTGTACGGCTGATTGATTTTTTTCATCATTACAATCTACAGCAGAATTACCACTACGTTGGCATGACAACGCCCGATGAAGAATATTACATCGGATTGGACATGGCGAGCGCTCTGCACCCGCAAACTATTTTGGCGTACGAGTCCAATGGCACAACGATTTCATCTGAGCAGGGCTATCCACTTCGCCTCGTAATTCCGGTAAAATATGGCATCAAAAACCTCAAACGCATCGGCACGATTGCCATCAGTAATGAACGCCCGCCGGATTACTGGGCAGAACAGGGCTACGACTACTACGCAGGCTTATAAAAAATTTTACGAGTAGCATATCAACTCGGTAGCACCACAATCAAACGTTATCCGCCAAGCTCGTATAAGTTGTGTTGTCTTTGGCGCAAGTATCGGAGAGCTTGGTGGCATACACTCACAGTATGCGATTTTGATAGAAAGCTCCATAACGTGCTGGAATCATCCTCCGCAAGTCATACGTGGTGTTTTGGAAGCAGAATGTTTGCAATTACTAACACCATGAATGTACACTTATTGGGTGTTGGGCTTGATACGTTACCATGCCTACCGAACAACATACATCAACTTTACGAGCCGCTTTCCGTTGCTTTGCAGTTCGTAAAAATAGACACCACTCTCCAACGTAGATGTGTCGAGCGTCACGGTGCCTATGCCCGAAGGGATAACGCCTTCCATAATATTTGCTATGAGCGTCCCAAGGGCATTATAGAGCCGAAGGGTTGTGTAGCCTTGTGCTTGCATACCAAAAGTGATTTGTGTGAGCCCTGATGTGGGATTGGGGAAGTTTTGTTCCATAAAGTAATCACGCGGCGCGGAGGACGTTGTGATCTGCACTTCGGCGTTGCAACGCGTAGTTCCAAGCGCAATGCTGGGTACACCAGAACCTGTAAGCACAAGTGTATCTGCCGTGCAAAAACGCTCGAGCAAGAGGGTGTCGCGGTAATCACGGCTTTCGAGTGGGGCAAAACATACCTGTATGCCACGCGATTCCCCCGGAGCTAATGTTATCGGAAATTGTGTGAATGGAAGAGAGAAATATATGTTGCCACGCGGAGTTAGGTGGTCAATCACAAAAGGCTGTAGCCCAATATTTCTGTAAACAAGCGTTCTGCAAGGCAACGTTGTAATCGGCTGTCCACCAAATGCACTCACCGTATCGCGGTTCACGAGGCGTACCGTCAATCCTTGCACTGTATCACGCAGTCTGAGGATATTCCCCGATGAATCTTGCACCCGTAGGCTATAGATGGCATCTTTTCTGGGATCAAGAATATTCACCACACCCCGCACTATATCAGAATTCATAATTGCATCAAAACGAACAGTGCAATTTACCAATGTTTCCGCCTCCAAGCGGGCAATACCCGTCGCATACAAACCCACATCGGTGAAATTCAGCATTACCGTTCGTGCGCATTCATCGGTTACTCTTGCTGCTGTTGGTGTAATTGTATCCTTACCTGCTGCGATGGAAACTATAGCCACAGAGCGGCTTGCACAAGTAGTACCTATAATCAACGTATCCACAAATGTGCCGTCACGCATTGCTGTAAAACGGATATTCAAGGTCGCACGACTGCTCGGCGCGAGAATAATGGGTAATTGCTCCTGCACGAAAAAACCAACTGTATTATTTGCGAAGGAGAGCGTTGAAATCGTCTGCGTTGCAGCACCATAATTCACAAGTGTCACGGGGAAACTACGACTGCGGCCTGTATTGATGCTGAAATCACGCCGTTGAGCGGATAAGTTCGCACCTTGACCTTCTAATCCAACAGTAAAGCCATATACAGGAAACGTACGTCGCGTGATGAAACCGATTGAATCCCGCACAGTAGCCGTAAAGCCACCATCTTGATAGATGTTCACCAAGTCCGCACGAAAATTTACCGAATCCACAAACGGCGTAAACTCATCCAACGATAGGTGTATGTTTGCAACCGTTGTAGGCTGAAGTTGCACCGAGGCGATGCGTGAATCCGTTGCAAGCGTGTCATATGCTGTACCGACAAGCGAAAAACAATTATTCATCCCACGTAATAAGGGCGCATCGCGGTCGGGAGCGATGATGCGAAGCTTTCCACCGCCGATATAGCCGTATGAATTTGCCAAACCGTAGCCATAGACATAAATCCCAAACGCTGAATCTGCCCGCGCCGTGTGAACACCACCCGCTACAGAAAGATTTGCAAACGAAAATCCAGAATTGACAATGGGTTGGAAAGCGCTTGTGGGAACAGGTTTTTCATCCAGCAATAACCCAGCCGCGCCAAGCGTAGGAATCACGATCGTTACAAAGTGCTCTTCAAAGACTTGTGCGCTTGGAACCACCGTTGAAAGTGTTGGATCCAGCACTTCCACGTTAATAAAACGGTAGCTATTGTCATATTGCTCAACAGTTGGAATAATCATCATAAATGGGTCGCCGTTGTTCATAATAGCCCCATTGCTGCCGGTATTCGAGGTTTTCTTGAACTGTGCTACCAAAATCTGATCGGTTGCCGTAATCCAGCCGGGCGCGTTCAGCGCTGCTTCGTAGTACTGTCCGGCATTAAGCGTCGTGATTACTACGCCGTTCAAGAAAACTTTCGTAGTGTCGTACGCAGCTAACACTCGATATAAATCTGTTCCAATCGGTTTTTCATCACGGGGTGGCGCATATGGCGTGATGAAGGCTTTTTTGCCCCATGTTTCCAATCCGGGGAGTTGCTCCACAAGATGGTCGCGGGAGTTTAGCTGGTCACGCTGACGTACTGGAATTGTGGCTCGCTGATGGCTGCCAAATACGGCTATCGGTTTGTCTGCTTTGATACGTGAACCAGTCAAATCTGCCAATCCGCCCTGAATTCGTAAATCCGCTTGCACCAAATACACTTCGCCTTGATTCAGCAGAATGGTGCGGGTTCCTGCCGTTGCATTCGTTAGCGTGGGAGCGCTCGGAGTAATACGAACCTGTGTATCATTTTCCGTTGCAACAATAGCAAATTGGGATGGCGTACTGGTGTTTGGTGCGTTAATGTTGAAGGAAAGTCCCTGTCCATCGCTGTTGTACGCCATCACGACATATTCCTTGCCAAGCGACCGTACGGGGAGTGCCAAAAACGCATCGCTTGAGTAGCGTGCTTGGTTCAAACCATAGACGGTAACATCTTCATCCGCCGTCACGCGGAATGATTGCAGCGCTGGAGTTTCATTTTGCGAACTTGGATTCCCCTGCTGCCCGTTATTGACACCTTCTATCTCGAAGCCTTGAAACTTGAGCGCAAACGTAAAAATTTGCATAGGGTCGGCAATCTGAAACGATTGGGAGAATTGTTGACCCGTGCGGTTGCGGTAAGAAATCGTACCGTTTGTGGGTTTATCGCAGGTGACGAAGATGTAGAGCGAATCATTCAGGTTGCGGGAATTAACGTCGTTTCCCCCATGAAAGTTTGGTAAGAATGCAAAACGGAACTCCTTGCCACGACTACCACGCGTGTTGTCCGTCACGCGTTGAGCATAGGCATTGGTATGCTGTGTACCCCATACTGCTACCAGCACGAGGGCGGCAATCAACCATGCAGAGGGGCATTGGCGCGGCAGATGGTGGTGGTGGTGGTGATACATTCGGAATTACGTTGTTGTCGTTATCGGTTTCGGTGTTGGTTTCACAACAAAATATTTTTCTTCCTTAATTTGCTCTTTTGGCAGACGCATCCGCGAAAAAATTCCTTTTGCATTTTCAATCATCTGTGGATGACCACACGCATAACCAACGGCGTTTGTGTGATTACAGCTAAGACCATCAGCATATTTACGAATAAGCTCTTCCGCACGACCTGTTTCACCCACCCACTCTGGATCTTCCCATGGTCGGCTTATGGTCGGCACGTAAGTCAGCCAGCCTTCTTTGGCGAGTTCAGTCATTTCGTCTTTGTATATGCCAAGTTCCCACGAACAGCTTCCACCATGTAGCACCAAAAGGTTGTGTGCGTCCGCTGCTTTAATTTTGCCACTTTCGAGGTCGCGTTTTTGTGTACGGGCAATGCTGATGGACGGTCCCACTCCCGTCACTGTAGAAGCCATTATATGGTTTTTCATGCCGGTTTTTTCTTGGAGAACAAATGTACCGATAACTTTGCTCTTCAGATATAAGCTATCATTCGGCTTCAAATCCCACAAACGCGGCGTGAACAATCCTTCGGGAACAAGATCAACATAAAGTTCCACTATGGTTTCGTGTGGCGAAGACACAAGGGAATACGGGCGTTGAATAAATTTTTCGCCATCCTCCATGCCAATCGTGGCATACTGCCCGGGCGTGAATTCAAGCTGCGTATCAGATTTGAAGCGAAAAACCGCCACTTGAGGACAAAAGTCAATACGTTCCAACAACGTGGCACGAACAAAATTAGGACGTTCGATCATAGAGTATTATCAATCATTACAAGGAAAAAAGACACCGTCAGCGTTGTCACGCATCTGCACAATGCAAGTGCGGTGTGAAGAATTTTATCATTGCACTAAAATACGGAAATCGCAGTGATTATTTGAATGCTTATCAAATTTGCAAAGGTGCGTAAATTTTCGTAATGTGGTAGTCTATCGTTAAACTCCTTTTTTCATACCAAGTATGTTCCTTCGGCGAAATGACGAGAGCATTAATATTTTTTAGGGACGTTGGTATCAGATTTGATAACTGTGTATCGATAAAGTGTTACAGTCTCAATTCTCACGTTCCAAATCCATAACCATGAGCGCGACACGTATGGCAGACAGCGTACAATCCTCAGCACGGACACAACAAGATTATAACAACGACATCGCTAAACTTGGCGCTATCGGTCAGCAAATTACCTCCAGTTTAGATTTGGAGACTATTTTGACCACTGTCCATAATAACGTCAAAGAGCTTATGGATACTGGTATCTTCGGTATTGCTTTCTATCGTGAATATGAAGGCATGGATAGTGAGCTTGAATTCTTGTATTACGTTGAGCATGATAAATTCGAGTATATGCCATCGGCTATCTTTTCGGAGAATAACAGCCTTGCTGCGTGGTCAATCACTCATCTGCGCGAAGTTGTGGTTAGCGATCGAGAAAAAGAATTTAGTAACTATGTCGAAACACTACGATCGGAGGAATCCAAAAGTGTTTCACAGATGTATTTCCCGCTTATTGCTAAGAACCAACCAATCGGTCTTCTGACGGTACAAAGTTTTCAGCTGCATGCCTACACTACTGTACATGTAGATATCCTCAAAACTATTGCCTCCTATACTGCAATTGCTATTGACAACCTGAACTCCTACTCGCGGCTTGCCAATGCAGCCGCAGAGATGGAGGTTATGAATCAGAGTTTGATAGAACTCAACGAAAAGATGAAGAAAATCAATCAGGATATTTCGACGCTCAGTGCGATGGGGCAAAAAATAACCTCGACCCTTGATTATGAGACTATCTTAAGTGCGGTCTATCAAAGCGTAACGGAACTGATGGAGAACACATCCGTTTTTGGTGTTGCCGTGGTGCGCGTCGTGGATAATGAACTTGCCTATCTTTTCTTTGCCGAACAGGAAGAACAGGGTTATCATCCTACACTTGCATTGGACGACCCTAACAGCCTTGCCGTTCACTGTATTAAAAACCGCAAAGAGCTTATTCTCAATAACGTTCAAGAACAGTATCATCAATACGTCCAATCGCTTCGGATGGAGGAATTTAAGGCGCAATCGCTTGTTTATTTTCCCCTTATTGTCAAAGGCAAGGTTGTCGGTATTATGACCGTACAGAGCCTTACTTCCAAGGCATACTCGGATTATCAAGTTGATATGCTCCGCACGATTGCAACCTACACAGCAACGGCTATTGATAACATTTACGCCTATTCCTATCTTGCCACAGCGTTTGCCGAGACAGAAAATGCCCGCGCGGAAATTGCTTCGCTCAACAGCCACCTTGTGGAGCTTAATAACGAAAAAAATGAATTTTTAGGCATCGTTGCACACGATTTGAAGAATCCTCTTTCTGGTATTAAGATGTTGTCCAAAGTTATCCATGACGAGATTGGTACCATTTCTGCCGACGAAGTACGGGAATTGTCGGGTGAAATTTTGAACGCATCAGCTCGAATGTTTGACCTGATCACAAACTTGCTCGATATCAATGCCATTGAACGCGGCGGAATTAAGGTGCATCTGACACCGTTTGAGTTTGATGGTATTGCAATGGCTATCACCGAAAATTACCGCACCCGCGCCGAGGCAAAGGAAATCAATCTACAGTTTGAGACTGTGCAGCCTATGTGGTATGCCTTTGCCGACCCCAATGCAACTATCCAAGTATTGGATAATATTATTTCCAATGCCATTAAATATTCGCCGCACGGCAAGAATGTGTATGTGACAGTGCGAACGGTGGACAATAAAGTTCGTTGCGAGGTCAAAGACGAAGGTCCCGGTTTGAATGAAGAAGATATGAAAAAATTATTTGGGAAATTTGCACGTCTTTCGGCGCAGCCAACTGGCGGCGAGCATTCGACAGGACTTGGTCTATCTATTGTTAAACGTATGGTCGAGGCGATGAAAGGCAATGTTTGGTGCGAAAGCGAGCTTGGACACGGCGCTATGTTCATTGTCGAATTGCCTGGCACAGATGAACCTTGAGTGCTTTGTGAGGGCATGACCATTTATTTCCACGTTACCCATAAAACCCATGAAACAATTGGTTACTACCATTCACCAATATCTCTGTTTGGCTGTGCTTCTCTGCTGCTTTTGCAGCGTCCTTACTCTTCAATCCTGTAGTAGCAATGCCATCACACTCGACCAAAGTGGCGACCTCATCATTGAAGACCTTACTATAGGTACGGGCGAGAAGATTCCCGCAGATAGCGTCATTCAAGTTGCAATCGCATACAGAGGAAAGCTCACGGATGGTACAGCGTTTGATTCCTCGACAACGGGCAAACCTACATATGCAGCGCTTGGTGCTGAGCAAGTGATTGAAGGAATAGAGCAAGGAATGCGTGGAATGCGTATAGGCGGCAAGCGAAAAATAACGATTCCGCCTCGCCTTGGTTTTGGCATACAGCAATTTGGCTCAGTCCCGCCAAATTCCACTGTTATATATGAAATCGAGTTACTCGGTTTGCAACGCTTGATTATCGAAAACCTCGTACTCGGCACTGGAACCTCTGTAAAATCGAACAATACCCTCTCGGTGAAATATGTAGGGAAACTCACCGATGGCACAGTGTTCGACCGCACTATTGATAACGCCCAATTTACCTTCCGCATTGGCATCGGACAGGTCATCAAAGGATGGGATATCGGTCTTTTGAACATGCAAGAGGGCGGTAAACGTCGGCTGACCATCCCTTCAGAACTTGCATACGGCTCCAATGGCTTTCCACCAACGATTCCCGCAAACGCAACGCTTATCTTCGAGGTTGAACTTGTCACTGTGAGGCAGTAAAGTAGGGATCAATGTGATAATAGAACTAAAACAATAAAGGGTTGGAACCATTATGGTTCCAACCCTTTATTGTTTTAGCATTCTGTTTATTCTTACTTCGCGCTTTCAATATCCTTCACAAGTCCTGACGTGATTTGATAAACTTTCTTCACGCTTTCTTGTGGAATAGGTTTGTTCTTTTCAACGTTCACGAGCGTTTTGACTTCTGGCAATTGTGTACTGATTTTTTTCACTAAATCATTACCCTTTGCCTGTGCGCTCAAACCATTAAGTTCTGCTATCAAATACTCAACAAGTTTTGCATTGCGAATCACGGAAGTGGCATCGGGATTATACGTTGCGTTTAGTGCTTTGCTCACAATATGAAGTCCTTGTAGCCAACCCCCAATTGTTACGAGTACGGCTGCGTCTTTATCAAGTTTGTTGAGTTTCTCTTTAATCGTGTTTTGCTGTGCATCAAGCATGTCGCGTACATCGTTCCATTTGTCTTTTTTCACGAGGTCAAACATCTTTTCGTTCAACGTCTGCTCAATATCCGCACCAAGTTTGTTGCTCAGACCAGAAACGGTCATTGCCATCGGCGAAAAATTACTTTTGTCTTTTGCCTGCACCGCCACGAATGAGTCACAAACGCGCGTACCGAGATTGAGTGCTATCGTATATTTGTTCGCGTATGTACTTTTTTGGCTGTAAGAAGACAGCCCCTTCCATGTTACTTTTGCCTTCGATAAACTGTCCAAATTGCGAAATACAAGCGATGAAGGAGGAACATAAACCTTGGTTTCAATAGGCTGTGCGTTCACAGCGGCTCCGCCAGCAACTGATGCCAGAAGGAGAGTGGCAGCGAACTTCGAAAATAATTTCATACGTGTCCTCACAAAAATGAATGTGAAAATGGAGTTAAGAGTCGTAAAAGTTGTTGTTAAACGTGAAATTGTAAAGAATGAAAGTTACAACTTTTATGCTATTGGCACAAGAGCGTTTACTGGAAATTAGAAGAAATTTCGGTCTAAAACGTTTAATCATGCCGTGATGTTTCCTCTCTTCAGTGAGATTCCATTGTTACGCTCTCGGATGAAATGTTCGGTGAACTTCCTTGATATATTCGCGGTCAATATGTGTATAAATCTGCGTGGTTGCGATGTCCGCATGACCCAACATTTCCTGCACAGCGCGTAAATCCGCGCCTCCTTCGAGCAAATGTGTTGCGAATGAATGCCGAAACAAATGCGGATGAACTTCCTCAATGCCCGCCTGCCGTGCGGCATCATTGACGATGTTCCAGATAGACATCCGCGAGAGCTTGCTGCCGCGTTGGTTCAGGAATAAAATATCATCGGCATCAACGGTTTTTTTGAGGAAGACAGGACGCACAAGGCGTTGATAATCACCAATCCAGCGCAATGCCGATTGCCCAATAGGAACCACGCGCTCTTTAGAACCTTTGCCGAATACCCGTACCACTTCTACGTCCGCGAGAATGTCGCGCTGTCGTAAGCCGCACACTTCCGATGCCCGCAAGCCGCACGCATAGAGCGTTTCGAGCATAGCACGATTGCGTAAGCCATCATGCTTCGCAGTGTTCGGTTCTTCAAGTATATTGGCAATTTGCACATAGGTTAAAACGTTTGGCAGCACACGCCGAACTTTGGGTAGGTCAATCGTCTCGGAAATGTTGTCGTGCGCCATTCCAGAGCCGAAGAAGAATTTATACATTGCCCGAATGGAGTACAGATAACGCGCCCGCGTGGTCGGTACCAGGCCGATTTCCTCAAGCGTTCCGAGAAACCTCGTAATATCAGTTGATTGAGCTTGCAGATACGACGTTGTACCTTTCGACGATAAAAATTCTGCAAAGCGTGTCAAATCTGTCCCATAGGACGACGACGTGTTTTCTGACAATCCCCGTTCAAGCGCGATATAATGTTGAAATTGCTTGAATTCGCGTTGCATCGGCGTTGGAAGAACCATCGGGAACCCTGTATTGAACAGGCTTGTAGTTCGTGTCATCATAGTGCATTCATCCTGTTGAAACGTGTGATACTCTTACCCTTTAAGGCACTTCTCTCCTTCCGTCGTCACAAATATATCGTGTATAGATGCGGCGTTGAAACAATGAGCGTTGAAGAACATTGCATACTAACGATAAACGGGAAGATATAAAGTACCCTGCCTCGCACGATTTTTCTTTTGTTGCTGTGCGAAGTCTCTCTAAATTACAGTTCTACCGCAGCATGCTTCCGTGCGACCTTTGTATATGCCAGGTGAATGCTCAGGGATTCTCTAATAAAGGAATCATTAGTATTCACCGTGCTTACAGACGGTGCATAAAAAAACAGCAGAAGAGGCTGTACATAGTATTGTGAGTATTGCCTCATTTTCACAAAAACCGTACCAGAAACGCCGAATTTTATAAAAATCTCCAATCTATCTATTCTTACCTCTATGCGCGTGATGAAATTTGGCGGTTTGGTGTTGACCAATAGTGCGGGCTTTGCCGCAATGACAGACATTCTCAAACGTTCGCTTCACGAGCCTCTTTTGCTGGTGGTATCGGCGTTTGCAACGGCGACACGAGATTTGGAGCGTTCCATGCTCCTTGCCGAAAGTGGCAACGAATCGGGCGCACTTACAGCGCTGGAAGCCGTGCTGGATCAACATCGCTCCTTTGCGCACCAGCTTTTACGAGATGCCTCAACCCGCGAAGCATTGGAAGCCTTAATCAACGATAGTGAACGAAATCTAAAAAATTTTCTTCGTGGCGTATCAATAACGCAAGAACTGACTACACGAACACTTGATGCAGCCTTGAGTTATGGTGAATATTGTGCGGTTCACATAGTACGTCATTATTTACAAGAGCAAGGATTTACGGTTTCGTTTGCTGATGCCACATCCATTATTGTTACCGACGCACAGCACCTTGCTGCCAAACCACTCTACGCCAAAACCGCGTTGAACGTTACTGAAAAACTCATTCCGCTCATGCAGACAGGGAAAATTGTGCTTACGCAGGGGTTTGTCGGACGTGCAGAAAATGGCGAGATTACAACGATGGGGCGAGAAAGCTCAAATTTCACGGCGGCGCTGTTAGGTGAACTTGTGGAGGCACGGGACGTTGTGATTTGGACGGATGTGGAAGGCATTCGTACGGCAGACCCAAAATTGCTCAAGTCCACACGCCCCGTGCCGCATTTGTCCTATTCGCAAGCATATATTGCGGCATCGAACGGTGTTAAACCACTCGACCCATCAATGGTTGAACCGTTGCACCGAGCAAGAATAGCGTTAGAGTTTCGGTCTGCTTTTACTCCAGACGGTGCATTTACACGCATTTCTAACGAAGAGTTTTCAAAAAAAGAATCCTCGACGGTGCCGCCTATGCTGTCCGTACAGCGCAATGTTACTCTGCTACATGGGCAATTCACAACGGAACACGCCCATATTGATGCAGCAAGCGTCGTGCGAGACTTGTTTTCGGCAGAACAAGCGCTCTCAGCAACATATCGGAATGATTCTTTCTCCGTCATTGCCACGCAAGCAGCCAATGAAGAGCGGTTTCGGCAATACGCACCGGAGCTTACTTTGGCTCAGCACGAAGGCTACGACCTTATTTCTCTGTTCAATATTCCGACAATAAAACTGGCTGCACTGACATCATTGAGCACACTCTTCACCACCTACAACCACCATGACGAAGGAAACGTGTTTATCGAGCTTGGACTATTTCAAACCGTCTCGCGTATTGCTGTTCCGCACGCACACTCAACGAACGTGCTTGCAGTGCTTCATAATCTACTCGTGGATGCTTGAAAGTTTCCTAATTTTGTAGTATTGTATTTTTGTGCTTTCATAATGTATTTTTACGAAATTTTATTGATTCTATCGAATGTCTATGAACACTTTTGAACTGACCACTCCTGTTGCCTTTATTATCTTCAATCGCCCCGAAACAACCATTGCTGTCTTTGAGCAAATCCGCGCCGCCAAGCCTAAAAAATTACTTATCATTGCTGATGGTGTACGCTCGCATCGTCCCGAAGAACCAGAACGTATTCGTGCAGCACGAGCTATCATCGAAAACGGTGTGGATTGGGATTGCGAAGTGCTTACGAACTATGCGCCGGAAAATATGGGTTGCCGAGGGCGCGTGGCAAGCGGCTTGCAATGGGTATTTCAGAACGTGGAAGAGGCAATTATCCTTGAGGATGACTGTGTGCCGCACTCTACCTTCTTTCGATATTGTCAGGAAATGCTCGAATATTATCGCCACGACAACCGCATAGGCGTGATTTCTGGGGCAAATTTCCGATGCAAACGCGAAGAAGACCGCCACAGTTACTTTTTCTCGCGGTATCATCCTATTACCGGTTGGGCAACGTGGAAGCGGGTATGGCAATATTATGACCTTGAAATGAAGAATTTCCCCCACGTCCGCAACAATGGCCTTTTGGCAGAAATGCTTGGTGATAAAAACGCCGTTACTTATTGGACAAAAATTTTTCAATCTGCCTACGAAGGCAAGGAAACCACGTGGGATTACCAACTAACGTTTGCTGTGTGGACGCAAAATATGCTTTCGGTGATTCCGAATTACAACCAGATTACCAACATCGGTTTTGGCGGCGAAGCAACGCATATCGCCGATGCCGAACATCCGACCGCAAACGTGCCGACCGAAGCAATGTCCTTTCCAATCACGCACCCGCCGTATATGATACGCGAAATGCAATTCGACAATTACATCTGGGAAAAATTGCTACGATGGACAATTCCATACCGCATCAAACGCAAAGTCAAAAAGATGATGAATTAATGAGGCATTTAGCTCTATCTTTGTGACAATTTTATCCTGAGGTAAAAGTCCTGCTTGCTTCTAATGCTGGTTTCGATTATACTTGCTGTTGCTTAAAGCCCAATCCTTTTTGTTCGCTCATCGTTTTTGCGGAACCCGTTATTTATGGCAAATACCCTACCTGACTTGTCCCAAAATCTCTCCTTGCAGGAGAGTTTGCAGAATACGCTTCTTATCAACACGGTCAAGTTGTTCAGCGTTCTTGCTAAGTCTGATAATCAGGTCAGTCAAGCAGAATTGGAGTACGTCCGCAATTATTTGAACACTATTTACCACGAACCGGTTGCGAGCTACCTTTTCGCGCAGTTTGAGCACTTCGTCCGCGAGGATATTGACGAGGTACAAGCTGCAACACAGATTCGGCAAGGCTTTTCGTACGAGAATCGCGTGTTCATCTTGATGAAAGTGTACGAGTTGGCGGCTTCCGATTCGGTGGATGATGCTGAACGTGAGACGGCAAGACGTATTGGTGGGTTGATTGGCGTAAACATTGAGGATGTTAGTTTTATTGAGACGGTGTACGACCTACCAACAGGTGTAACGCTCGAAACCGCCCAACAATCCTCTATTCACGTAATCCGCATCAGCGATGCGACAGCATTTGCCGACATTGTTCTGCCTTTCAAGTTTTTAGATATCGAGATTTACAAAATCAACTCCATTTACGTCGTTCTGCCCAAAAATAACAAGAACAGGATATCCGTTGCTGGTACACAACTTGCAGGCGAGGGGATGCCAAATCTCCTAAACGCCACAAAAATTCAGCATAATGAAGGCATCCTCATTAACAATTACACCATCAATTTTGAAGACCTTAACTATTATTTCTCATTAAAAACCAAACTCTTGCTCGGTTTTGCGCTGTTTGTGTCACGTAGAGTGCAGGAGAATACTGGTACGCCGGAATACGTCCTTTCGCAAATGCCGAGTATGGACGATATTTTGCTTATTGAATTCACGAAACTTTTTATTCTCCTGACACCGCTTGATGCCGATGGTGCAAAACTCCTTGTGAACGGGCAAACGATTGATGGTCAAGTTTATGTGAACCTTAACGATAACGTCGTGATTGATAACTGTCCAATCAATCTCCGTAAACTCGCCTTCCAATACGGCATGGAAAGCGAAGTATTCAAACTTGAGACGGACAGTGGGCGTTACATCATTGGGAACCATCCTGAATCGGATATTGTGCTTGCCGACGATATGGATTCGTTTTGGAAATGCCAGATTACACGCCAGCAAAGAGCAGACGGTACATACCAGCACTCGCTTGACCCCAAAGGCTGTCCGTATCGCATCGCCTACGAATCCAAGAACGTCAAACATCCCGTTGTGCTGGCAGACGAATGCAATGTCGTCATTGGCAAAAGCGTGTTGCAACTGAGCTTTCTTGCTGGAATATGTCGGATTGAACCGTTCCGCTTCAAAGATTTTATTGCGCGGCAGATTCGTTTCCGTTTCCAAGACAATTCGCTTGCGCTCGACGATATCTCGTTCGAGATTGACTACGGCGACCTTGTGTGCGTCATCGGTCCGTCCGGTTCTGGCAAATCTACACTGCTAAACATCATCAACGGCTACACAAAGCCAAACGAAGGCGCAATTGAACTCAATTCGTACAATCTGCACCGCGAATACTCGGCGCTCAAGGATTACCTCGGCTATGTGCCGCAAGACGACTTGCTGTTCGAGAATCTGACGGTCTTCGAGAACTTGTATTACAACGCAAAACTCCGCCACCCCGAAAAAACGGAAGCGGAAATTAATGCGCTCGTCGAACAGACGATTGTGGATATTGACCTTGCGGAAAAGCGGAACATCAAGGCGGGAAGCCCCACACAGCGCACGCTCTCAGGCGGACAGCGTAAACGCCTGAATATCGGCTTGGAATTGCTCTCCGATGCGGATGTGTATTTTCTGGATGAGCCAACGAGTGGCTTATCGTCGAAAGATTCGGAGAAAATCATTGAGCTATTGCAGCGCCTAACGCTCAAAGGCAAGATTATTTTTGTCGTGATTCACCAGCCTTCGAGCAAGATTTATAAAATGTTCGACAAAATCTTGTTCTTAGACAAGGGTGGTAAAATGGCATTTTTTGGTGATGTACACGTAGCACTGGCGTATTTCCGCACACACAGCAAAATGCAGCACATTGACCCATCTATTCTAAACATCACCGAGGAAGCAGCCGTACTCGTGAATGAACAGGTAGAGCCGGACATTCTACTTGCAACATTAGAAGAACCACTACGCGACATTGATGGCATTCCGCTCCCTAAACGCAAGTATTCACCAGATTACTGGAAAAATCGCTATCAAATATTTCGTTCGGCAGTGCATCGTTTAATGATTGAGGATAGCCAAAAAGTCTCACTTCCTCCTCCCCGCGAACCTTCGCTCAAAGAGCAGTGGAGCCAATTCACGGTATTGCTACGCCGGAATTTCCTGAATAAGCTGCGCGATCGCTCAAATCTTATCATCACATTCTTTGAAGCACCTGTGCTGGCACTGGCTGTGAGCTTTATTTTGCGGCATACGTCAGTGAAAGATGTGGGTTATACGTTCTTCCAAAACGACAACGTGAACATTTTTATCTTTCTGGCGGTCATTATTGCAACATTTTTGGCAATTACGAATAGCATTGATGAGATTATCAAAGATGCGGCTATTTTGCTTCGCGAACGGATGCTCAATATCCGCAACACCAGTTATTACGCCTCGAAGTTTATCACGCTCACAGTATTTTCGCTTGTACAAAATGCGCTCTTTTTGGCGGTTGCGTTTCCGGTGTTGCAGTTGCATGAGTTATTCGTACCGTATTGGCTCTTTTTGTCTATCGTGTCTATCAACGGCGTGGCATTAGGCTTGCTGGTGTCGTCCATTCCGAATCTTTCCGCCAAAGCTGCATTCAATATTGTTCCGCTTATTCTTATTCCACAAATTATCTTCGGCGGTGCTCTCATTCCCTATAGTGAGATGGATCACCTGAAATTCGACGCTCATGCGGAAATACCAGAAGTTTGCCAGATTATTCCGTCGCGCTGGGCATACGAGGGGTTGATGACGATGCAAGACTCCTTCAATTCCTTCCAGCCGCTTGACGACTCATTGCAAGCCGCATCCAAAGCGGTGTTGAAAATGCACGATGAACATGAAGCAGCCAAAACAACACGCGACGAACTTCTTGCCGACAGTGCCAATAGCGGCATCAACGCTGGACGTGTGAATGAGTTAAATCAAATTGTCGAACGCACAACGCGGCAAATCGCAGATTTTGATAAAAATCGCCCTGCGATAGACTCGCTCATCGAAGCGCACCGTACCGCAACACAGGAACAATACGGTAATCAAGAAATTCACCGTCAAATCAGCGAAGCACGAGATAAATTCAAAGACATTCTCAAAAAACAAGGAGAACGAGATTCCAGCAACGTCCAGCACCCAGAGGTGCTGCCGCTCACGCACTACCCGATTTTGATGCCGCAAAAACGGCTTCCCTTTTCAACGCGCCAGACAGCTTCGGTATATTTTAACGGGCTTATACTCGTTGGAATTACAGCCTTCGCCAGTGCCTTGGCGCTGCTTTTGCTGGCGCTGAGAGAGCGGATTTTGGATTTCTTCCAACGACAGCAGCGCCGCTTGACAAAACTTGTACATTCACAACAGAAAGCGAAAGAGTGATAGAATGCAATGTTTTACGTAACAACCTCATCGCTCACGCCATAACTTATAGCTCGAATACCTGCAATCAGTCGTAAAATCTTCTGTTCAACGGTTTTGATGTCGTCGCGGGTAAACGTCACGCTCCGCGTCCAATCGTGTTCGTACACGGCTTTATACGCTCCGCGTGTGAAAAGTAATCGTGCAGTGAATTGGTCTTGTTCTGGCTTGAGTTTAGCAAGGAAATACGCATAGACTTCCAACTGGAGATGATATTCGCTCAGAAGCCTGTCCATGTCTGTCGCTGAAGCGACGCGATTTGTTTTCCAATCCCAAATTTCATATTCGTTGTGTTCGTTGTACACGAGTACGTCCAATGTTCCTGTCAGGAAGTCCGCCCCAAGCGGCATAGTGAGCGCATATTCAAACCGTGCTGTGGCAAATCGTCCCGCAATACCCTTTACAAGCGATGTTCGAGCTACAGTATGTGCTTCATTAATGATGCGGTTGCGGAGAGCATCTGATATGATGCGTCGGCTCTGTGGGAGGGTGTACTCCAACACCCCTTTAAATTTGGCTTCGTTGATTATTCCGCTTGCATCAAGCCAAAGGGGAAGATGTTGCAAAACCCCATGAATCTGTTTCCCTGCGTCCGTACCAAGTACAGCGTCATCATCATCTTCCACCGTTGCTGCCGAGCCTTGAAAATGTGTATCTTCCGACGGCTGCAATCCTAACCGATATACACGCTCATATTCCTGCGGATCGTGCTCAAACAATCGCAACTGCGATGCAGAATAATAATCGCCATCAATCGAAACGTGGAGAGAGTCGAGTAATAATGGATGCTTGACAATGGATGCTTGCCGATGGTCTTCGTTTTTGGCTAAGGTTGAATAGTCAAGGCTAAATTGTTTCGCGTGTTTGACCGGAACCGTGTAAGCGACAGCCCGTTCAGCGACAACAGCATTTTCAAGCATTTTGAGCAAGTCATTGAGAGGTACGCCTGTTGTCACGAGCATATTTTCGGTCCCACAATCCATTCCTTCCAAAATCATCTTCAGAAAACCTGTTGCTTTGCCCATTATGCCGCCTTTATTTTCCCGAATTTTGCCGGAAACGATGATGTGGTCACGCGCACGGGTGAGTGCGACGTACAAAAGTCGTTTACTTTCAGCATATTCGGCGGCATCGTCTCGGCGTGATGCAAGCATAAATAGGGGTGTATGGCAACTAGTATAGATTCCGTCCCCATTCAAGCGTTGATGCTCGAACGCAAGCCCCAAGCGACTATCAGTGTAAACCTTGCTTCCTGCTGATGATCCCGTGCTGCTATTGTACAACACGATAATCGGCGCTTCCAAGCCCTTCGAGGCGTGAATAGTCATCATCGTCACCGCGTTTTTGCCGACGGTCACGTCCGCTTCTCCCTCCTTCAAGCTGTACTCTGCTAACACACGCAGCTCTTCGGCAAAATCATAGAGGTTACGAAAGCCTTTGTTCTCGAACTCTCGTGCTAAACCAAGAAGTTTTTCGATATTCGCTTCAATCTGCTCGAAACGCTCATCGGCTGCAATCATGCCGCGCCAGCCCGTTTGCTCAATGATGGTACGCAGAAGCGTCGGGATTGTAAGCCGTGCAGCAAGCGGAAGCAATGTTGTTAAAATTTCGTACGCCCGCAGAAAATCCTGCGAACAACCTTGTAAAGTGGTTGATTTATGGTGTTCAGCGTAATACGAACACGCTCGTTCCCAAAAACCATTACCTTTTGAACGACTGATGCGGTAGAGTTCCGTATCTGTAATAGTAAAAAATGGCGACCGCAGAACCGCCGCACAGGCAATATCATCTCCCGTATTTTGCAGAAACAGAAGGAATAGGCGCATATCTAAAATTTCCTGCCGCTCGTAAAACCCCCGCCCGCCACTCACCGCGAATGGTACATCGGTACGGCGAAACGCTGCTGTAAGTTCGTCGAACCCCGTTCGGCTACGAGCAAGGACGAACACATCGCCATATTCCGCAGCGCGAACGCCGCTCTTGCTCCGCACCAACACTGGCTCCTTCTGGATAATGTGGCGAATATGTTGCGCGAGCAGCTCTGCTTCGGAGAGTCCGTCGGTGAGTGTTGCATCATTGGTTGGTTCGTCATTCGTTGATTGGTCATTCGTTGATTGGTCATTGGTTGGTTCGTCATCACTTGAACCTTGTTGCTTGATGCTTGAATCCTGTCGCCCGCCTCGTGCCATCAGCATCGTCACGCTGCCCTCCACTGTCGCTGCGCTTGCCACGCCACAAATAATTTCCTCATACTCCACATCGAACTCCGATTCGCGTTTGCTCATTATCGCTCCGCACACTCGATTGACAAACGCTGCTACCACAGGCGACAGGCGGAACGTGGCGGAAAGGCTGATACTGCCCGCCCGCTGAACATCGTTTTCGGCATCAACCGCACCGTGCGGGGTTTGGAATATGCCAGAAAGCTGTTCGGCATCAAGCAAAGCGTGGTTTGTGGCTTGAATATCCTCCTTCGCCCGCGCAAACACGCGTACATCCGCCCCACGAAACCGGTAAATACTTTGTTTCGGGTCGCCGACAATAAACAGATTGCTCTGCGAGGTGGGTTGTGTTGTGCGTCCACCATCAGACTGACCAATGACAGATGACCAATGACCAATGATCTTCCGCGCAATGCGGTATTGCAGTTCGTTCGTGTCTTGGAACTCATCAATCATCAAATAGTGCAAATGGCGACGAAGATTAGCGCAGACCACAGGATTATCAAGGAGTTTGTCGGCTTTCATCTGCAAATCATCAAAGTCCAAAGCGCCAAGACGGTTTTTCTCCTGCTGCACGTAATTGTGGGCATCGGCGGCAATGGCGACAAGGATTCGCGCCACACCTATCATTTCCACATCGTATTCTCGATTGGCAATAATCGTTTCCAATCCACTCAATGCCTCGTAAGCTTCTTTCAGAGCGATATTCAAGCGCTCAAACAGTGTTGCATCACGTTTAGCGTCGCCAAGACCTGTTTTTTTTAACGCACCATCTGTATTGCAAACTAACTTTTTGACGAATTCAATCTGCGAAATATTATGTACAAGCGTTTCCCAACGTGTATCATTGATTTGACGCAGAAGCACGACAACCGCACCATCTGCCTCGTTGAGGTGTTGCGTGGTTTTGTTTGTCGGTTTTAATGCCGCACGGTCAATATTGGTAAGTGCTTCGTTCAACGTCACAAGGTACGTGCGAACATCACGCATAAGCTCTGGAAGCAAGATTTTGTCACGTTCAGCAAGGAGTTCGATATTTGTTTTGTTGGCATAGAGCGTTTGCAGTTGCTCGAACGTCTCGGCGCTGTTCAGAATCGTCGTCAATATCTCTTGCAGCCCGTGTTTGCCGAATGTTGACCAGACTTGCCTCGCATCTGTTTCGTGGCTCGCACGTTGTGTTTGAGGTTGTTCCTCTGGCTCCAACCAATCCTCCAGCGTCCGCACAATCGCTCGTTCCTTGAGCAGCGCAGCTTCGTGTTCCTGCATCTCGGTAAAATTCGGATTCACACCTGCTTCAATAGGGTACTCACGCAACAATCGTGTACAAAAGCTGTGAATAGTGGAGATATTGGCGCTCGTTAAGCGTTCGCGGATACGTTTGATGCGCTCCCAGTCTGCCTTCTGCGTTTCGTCAGCGAGCATTGTTTCCACTTTTGCCGCCACACGACTCACCATCTCGCTCGCAGCCTTCCGCGTAAAGGTTATAGCCGTGATGTCACGCACATCCACATGTTTGTCCATCAGCAAATGGATAAAGCGTTCGACTAGTACGGTGGTTTTGCCGGCTCCGGCTCCGGCAGTAACGGCAAGCTGGCGGTCAGCGCTTTGGGCAAGAAGTTGTTCGCGGGTTGGGGTCATGGCATAGCTTTATGGAGTTTTACGAGCAATATACTAAAAAAAGCCCGATGCGAACAGGTCGGTAGCACCACAAACAAACGTGGAGTAAAAAAGTTGGTAATGGTCAAATGCTACATGATTGATTGTAGGTATGGACGAACAATGCCGTCACTCGGTGATGCCACTCATCAGTCTTGGAAAATGAAAGCGTCTTGCGAACAGAGCGTCCGTTGCGCTGACCCAGCGTGTTGTTCCATCGCTCGATATGCGCCGTTTGCCCTGTTTCTTTGCCAACCTGATGATGCGTCTTGGCATCGAAAACTGCGCCATATGCCTCCCAGAGGTCGCTGTAACTCTGACAGCGTCGGTACGATTCCGGGATAGCTTCCCACAATCGCCGACAGCTTGCCTCCGAGCGGTCGCCAATGACAAAGGCAACAATCTGTCGTGTTCTGCGGCACAGAGCCGTCCACAGCCATCGTTTGTTGGAGCGTCTCTGGACAAATGACCAGACTTCATCCAGCTCCAGCACATCATCATCCTTCGCCCGGGCGATGCTCTGGGCTATCGGTTGAAGCGATTGGACTTTTTTTATCCAGCTTGCTATGGTCTGCCGCGAGATACCCAAAGCCCGTTCGGCACCGCGCAGACTGTCGCGTTCCTGATACACGCGCAGGGCGCGTTCTTTCGCTTCTTCACTGTAACCACGCGCCTTTGGCTCAAGCACGCGGCAACAGCGACAATCTTTGCACACGTATTGTTGCTTGCCATAGCGATTGTGTCCATTGAGCAGGATATTGGTGCTGCCGCACTTGCTACAGTGGTGCGTGGTTGTTGTTTGTATCATTGTTGGTACAGAGAATAAATGATGGCTACTCTAAATTTAGTCGGTTGTCCTGCAGTGTAACTCTTTCATGTATGGTTTTGCCATTACCAAAAATCGATATATTGCTGGAATAATTGTTGTGCATCACAAGAGTATCGGATTCATAGTGTTGCACGACCCTTTTCGCGGGCTTCTTGCACAACTGATGCCTTTTGAGTTGCGCTATATGCATTTGCTTCCATAACGATATTCTTTCAAAAATAGAGCTGCAAATATACGATTTGGTACTCACTTTTTTAGGGGGCTAAAGCATAGTATTTTTGTTGACGGCAACGTATGGAAGGTAAGACAACGGTTTGAGAATCTTTTGTCTTATGCAACAATTCTTTGAAAATCAACAGCTGAACAGCTAACTTTGTTGTTCTGTCATTGCACAATCCTAATTGAAAATCTCTAATAAAATTACTGTCGCGTTTCAGCTGTCACCTTTCAGCTATAACGTTCCAGCTTTCCCAACGAATTATGCTAGCCCGTATGAATGTTCGTCCACGTACCAGCGCATTTCTTTTGCTTTTTGTTGTTGGAGTACTTGTTGCTATTTCCAACACACACGCAGCTGGAAGCCGCTACACACCGCTTACACCAGAACAGGTAAAAGTGGTCACGCATTCTTCTCAGCGCCTTCTGTACACGCTTGCCGGGGACTGGCAGCGTTTTGTTACGGGCAGTGAGTCGGAAATACGCACTGTGACGCTGCCATTTTCTGAATCGGTAACAGGCGAATTTCACTACCGCCGGACGTTCAACATTAGTCAAGACCTTATTAATCGTTATGAATGGCAGTTACAGTTCTTGGGTTCCAATTACAAAACCCAGGTTTTCGTTAACGGTCAATATCTCCAAAGCCATGCTGGCGGTAGCACCCCATTTCAGATACGCATCCCTGATCAATACTTAGTAAACGGCAATAACACTCTTGAGATTGTTGTCAACAACGAATTAGATGCATTAAGTACTATTCCTGTCCGTCGTTCTCCGCATCACGCGAAAATATACGGCGGCATCTATCGTGAGTTATTTTTAGTTGGCACTTCAGATATCTATTTCACTAGCGTCGAAACTCATACAGCATTTCAGGGAACAGATTTTTCATCCGGTAGTGTGCAGGTCACAGCAACCATTTCTGCCGGCAATCTACGGAATCTCCTTCTTGCTGAAGGTGATTCGTCAAATATTAAGAAGAATGCGCCGCAATATAAAACATCTGTTGAAATTGGCGCGGAATTGCGCTCATCAGAAGATTCAACCGTTGTTTCGCGTGCTATACCCATCGTTGCAGAAATTGAAGCGAATCGAAATGTTTCCCTGAAACTCACTATTCCCATTTCCTCGCTTAAACTCTGGTCGCCATCTTCTCCATCTCTCTATACATTTGTTGCTCAAATTCGTAAAAATGGTGTAGTCATAGACGATTATACGATTCAGCTCGGACTCTACAACGTAGAAAAAGCTATTGTTGACGAAAAACAAATTCTTCTTCTCAACGGCCAACCTATTACAGTAAAGGCTTTGGATTATGTTGAAGACTCAGAAGTAAACCGCCAAACGCTCAATATGGCGGAATATGAGAAAGACATCATCGCCATTAAAACATTGGGTGCGAATATGATTCGTGTACGCTATAATACGCCACATCCATATTTGTCATATCTATGCGATAAATACGGCTTATTTATTATGGTGGAACTCCCACTGAACGGTGTTCCAGCAACTATTATTGGCAGAGATAATTATATCGTTTCGGTTCAGCTCATCCTCCGAGAAATGATGCAAGCGTATGAAAATCACCCTTCAACGCTCGCATGGGGCATCAGCGATAGTTTTGCAGAAGGAGCACCTGAATTTGCCACGTATTCACAGCGCTTGCATGAAATCATCCGTCCCAATTCCTCGAAACTTATCTATAAAACGGTGCGCGATGGTGCGCTGACAGTAGAAACGGACGGATTGGATTTCATCATCTTTGCCATAAATCGTGAGAATGCTCAGAGTTTTCGGGCTGAAGCAGAACGACTGCAAAACCTGAGCAAAAAGACCGTCACACTCTTTAGCTTTGGTAAAATTATTTACCCGAATAATCATAACGGATACTCTGACCCATTGTCCATAGAAGCACAAGCAAAATTCATCCGAACCTGCTTTCGTACGCTTCAAGAGCATAAAATCTCGAACAATATTATTATCACGTCGTTTAATGACTATCAAGCAGAACGACCAATGCTTACTGTCAATAACGAAGACCAATTTACGATTACAACCGGCTTGGTATCACGCATACGCGATACACGAGTTTCCTACCAAATGTTCAAAGCGCTTTTGAATGATGAAAAAGAGCCGATATTGGAAACAGGCAACTACCTCCCCGATTCTCCAGCACTTTATACCATTGTTAGCATCTTTCTGCTCATCACATTTTTCATCCTCATCAATACATCGCGGCGTTTTCGCGAAGATGTTATTCGGGCACTCTTACGACCATATAATTTTTATACCGACATCCGCGACCAACGTATTCTCTCGAATGCTGGTACGTTCACATTGGCGCTGATTCTCTCTGGCACACTCGGAATTTTGCTTTCCTCTGTCTTATATTTCCTGCGGTTTAATTTTTTACTTGATTATATCCTGACGCATCTAATTCCATCCGACACAATCAAAGAATTCGTCAACACGATTATTTGGATTCCTTGGGCATCGTTTATTGTGGCGACGCTTGTTTTTATGGTACTCGTCGGTATTGTGACATTGATTATCCGCGCAGGTTCGCTCTTCGTCAAAGCTCGTATTTTAATGAGTGATGCGTTCGTGATTGCCGTATGGGCTTGCATTCCACTTGTGTTTTTGCTGCCGATGACGATGGGCTTGTACAAACTCTTAGCGGGACAGGTATATACACAGATTTCATTGGTGATGATTGTGGGTATCCTGATTTGGTGCTTGTATCGTGTACTGCGCGGAACATCTGTGATTTACGATGTTCGCTCGACAAGAATTTATTTATTAGGCATAGCCTTCATGCTTCTTGTGGCAACGGGCATTGCACTTTATTACAACTCATCCTACGCCACATTTGCCTACGTCAATTATTTCTTTTCGGTGCTATACAACTGATAAAGAGCATTTACAGAGCGTCACGGAATATTCTTGCACAGACGAAGCCAATCCCTACATCGTATTTTGAAATTGAAGAGATTATGAACCACATAAAGCATCGTATCATCATTACTATCAAGGAATAATGCCATGATTGGGCAAGTATTTATCAACCTGCTCTTTGCGGCGGCGGTGGTTTCCTCCGGCGCTTATTTTTGGTCTGTACGACTTTCGCTCCGCAATGGAGACGGAAGCACGACAACGATGGATTTTCGGACAATCGGGCGCATCTTATTTTTTGTTGTGTTTGGCGGAATGCTCGTTGTGGCGGGTATGCAGATGTATAACATCCTCACACACAACTTCAGCTATACCTACGTGTGGGGACATTCCTCGCGGGAACTTTCCACGCCGCTTTTGATGGCAACGTTTTATGCAGGACAGGAAGGAAGTTTTATGCTTTGGACGCTTCTTGTTTCAGCAATTGGGATAAGCCTTCTGCCTTACGTTCGCAAGCACGGCTACGAAGCAGAGGTGATGGGTTTTTACGGTTTAATCCTTGTGTTCTTGTTACTAATGCTCGTGGCGAAAAGCCCGTTTGCGCTCGTGTGGGAATCTTTCGCCAAAGATGGTGTGCAACCAGATTTTATGCCGCCTAACGGAAAAGGTTTGAACCCGCTTCTACATAATCTATGGATAACAATTCACCCACCGATTCTCTTCACTGGCTTTGCTTCGATGTCCGTGCCGTTTGCATTTGCAATGGCAGCACTCATCCGCCGCGACTACCATAATTGGGTGAACGTATCACTTCCGTGGATTCTGTTTGGAACGGGTGTGCTGGGTTTCGGTATTATGCTCGGTGGATTCTGGGCATACGAAACGTTAGGATGGGGCGGATTCTGGGGTTGGGATCCGGTGGAAAACTCCTCGCTTATCCCCTGGCTTGTATCGGTAGCGCTTGTTCACACGATGCTCACACAGAAAAAAACCAAAGGCTTGGTGAAAACAAACCTCGTATTGGCAGTGCTGTGTTTTCTGCTCGTTCTGTACTCCACGTTCCTGACGCGAAGCGGTGTTCTGGGGGACACGTCCGTACATTCGTTTGTTGATCCAGGATTTTTTGCGTATATCTTGCTCCTTGCCTTTATGTTGGTGTTCAGCGTTATAGGTATTGGTGCAATTCTCTGGCGACGCGAGGATATTGCTGCGGCGAAGGCGAATTTTAACCCAACTTCGCGCGAATTCGCACTCGCCATCGGTGCAGCACTGACAATGGCAAGCGCAATGATTGTAGTGATTGGAACAAGCTGGCCTCTCATCTGCGAACTGCTCAAAAAACCGAAAGTGGCGATTGATATTTCGTATTACAACACGATGCACTTGCCCCTCGCCATTATAATCACGCTCGTCAATGGCTCATCGCTTCTGCTTCGCTGGCGCTCCACACCTGCACGGGAATTCACGCGTCGGTTGTGGATTCCACTAGGATTGGCACTTCTGGCAACAGGTGCAGCAGCTTTTGTTGGCGTACAGGATGCAGCATATTTAGGCTTGACGTTTGGTGCGCTATTCACGTTATTTGTGAATGTCGAACTTGCAGGTCGGCTTTTGAAAGCGCGTCCAAGCCACGCCGGTCCGTATATTGCACATTTTGGGGTGGCGTTATTAATGCTAGGAATTGTCGCAACGTCTCGCTATTCTGTAACCGAACATGTGCGGCTTCCTCAGGGTGTTGCTGTTAATGCTTTAGGGTATAAAATAATGTTCGTTGGACGCGAACAAATTGACAAAGAATACAACGATCGTGAAAAGTATAAGTACTATGTTGAACTTGAAAAAGATGGCAAACAGCTCGCTGTCGTAGCACCTATACTGTATTGGAGCGATTTCAATAAACGCCAGTCCGCATTCCTTGAACCCGGCATCAAATGGTCTGCTACGCAGGATATCTACGTTTCGCCGAAGGGTATTGAATTAGAAGGCGAAGCGCCAACAGCGACCATCGCTAAAAACATACCAACACCGCTGCCGTTTGACTCCACCTATACAATCACTCTATTGAGTTTCGACATGTCTAACGCCATCACAGCGGCACAATCCGGCAATGCAGAAAACCTCAAACTTGGCGTGGTGATTGAGCTTGAACACAAGGGCGAAAAAACAACCCAAAATATTTATACAACATTTATCGGCAAAGATGGCATTGCGGGCATAGCAACGGCACAAAAACGTGAGCCGTTTAATATTCCCGGCACAACATACTACATCGCCTTACAGCGCATTTTGCCAAACAAACAAAGCCTTTCACAATCTCAAGCACTGATGACATTCGCCGATGCCAGTAAGCCAGAAATGCAACCCCGTGAGGTCTTTACTGTCGAAGTCTCGCGCAAACCTCTTATGAGTTTGGTGTGGACAGGCGTGATGCTGATGACGCTGGGGTTCTTTGTTTCCGTCTTCCGTCGTCGTCGCGAACTTAAACGAAGCGACACGATAAGTCCTGCTGAACACAATATCGAGACTGTATCTTCCAAAGAAACCGTAGATACAGAAGTGATAGAAGCGTAGCATGTTTGCTCCACACGGAAGATAGAATCCTCATCGGTATACATTAAACGAGGATTTTTCTTGGGCAGAAGGCTTTTTTTTAAACCGTATTTTTGCTTATCTTATCACAGTAGTATAATCACATCTGGTTACACATTCTTCATGAAGGTATGCACACTATGAAAACGCCTGTATGGACTCGTCTTCTACCTACGATAATAATGGCAGCCCTTTGTTTGGGTACAATTCACTACTCGGCATTGGCACAGAAGTCGCCTGTAACTACGCCTCCGGCAACAGAGGTTAAACCACCAACAGAAACAGAACCAAAATTTTTGGGCGCGGTACGAACATCTACACAAAAGCCTCCTGTAGCAGCGGAAATTAAATCAGCCCCACAACAACATAGTTTTGAAGGTGTTGTGACCTTTAAAAAAGGTGCGGCATCCAGCAAACTAAGCTCAACCGTTGCGATGTATATCAAAGGTGATAAATTCTTAGCAGACGAAAAAGGTGATAAAATTCAGCAGAAAATTATCGTGGATGCTACGAAAAAGATGATTTATATGGTTATGGACAAAGAAAAGATGATCATGGACTTGCAAATGGAAAAAATGGTGACCAAAGGACCGGAAGCTAAATTGCCGACGAAAAGCACCAAAACCCAAAAGATTGCTGGTTACGACTGCGAACAATGGATTGATAAAACCTTCAATGGTGAGGTTGAACTTTGGACGAACGGCGAGATGGGTAAAATCTACATTCCCGAAGGACAAATGGGCGATGGCTTGATTCCATCGGCAAGCATGAGAAAACTCCTGAAACAAGGTAATTACTTCCCACTCTTGCTCGTGGAGCGCGATAAAACTGGCAGAGAAATCACGAGGTTGGAAGTACTATCCATTGAGAAAAAAGCGTTGGAAGATGCGTTGTTTACAACCCCTTCAGGCTATCAGAGAATGTCTATGCCCGGCACTGGCAAGTAATCTTCCCCATTCGATTATTGTAATATTGTTCTTTTGTGGCTGGCGCGATGTGATGAGCATTCGCGCCAGTTCCGTTTTTAGACAATTTGGCGTACTCTGCTATGAAATTATCAACCCAAACCCCAATTGCGCTTGTTGGCTATGGAGCAATGGGCAAAGAATTAGAACGTCTATCGGCGCAATGTGGCTGCGTGGTTACAGAAATATTTGACATAAAACGTCCGCTTACCATTGATGGCGCGGTTTCTACAAACTTCGATGTAGCAATTGATTTTTCCGTACCAGCTGCAGTGCTTGAAAATACGCACGTTTTGGCGCAAGCCGGAAAACACGTTATTATCGGCACAACGGGCTGGTCGGCACAAAGCAATGCTATACGGGCAATCGTGGAGCAGCACAATATTGGTGCGGTCTATAGCGCAAATTTTTCCGTCGGTGTGCAGATGTTTTTTCAAATTATTCGTCTGGCGGCAGAACTTGTCAACCGTTATGATGAATACGACGTGGCGCTTCACGAACTGCATCACCGCCGCAAACTCGACGCGCCAAGCGGTACGGCGCTTTCGTTGGCACATATTCTCGAAACCGAAATAGAGCGAAAATCATCATTTCTTGTGGATGCATCACACGGACAGATAGCACCCGATGCCTTGCATCTGAGCTCCACCCGCGTGGGCGATGTACCCGGCACACATACCGTCTATCTGGATTCTGCCGCCGACACACTCGAACTTACGCACCGTGCCCGCAACCGAAGCGGTTTTGCGATTGGTGCTCTCCGTGCAGCACGGTGGATTGCGAGCAGGAAAGGCTTCTACGAATTCAGCGAGATTTTTAGCACATTGCACGAGATTCCTAACGCCTGAGGCTATGCAAACCGAACGAATATATTGGGAAGAAAGCCATGCCGCAAGCGGTGAGCGAACCTTCTACGAAATCACAACGGAAGCCACCATTGTGACCATCCGCTACGGGCGCATCGGCACACAGGGCGTTACACAGGCAACGATTTTTGATAGTAACGACGAAGCACGAAGATACGCAGAGCTAAAAACATCAGAACTCCAAGGGCAGCTAAACACCTCACTTTCAGCACAGGTTCCACAACATGCCAACAAACGGACGGCACCGCACCCTTCGGTTCAGATACCGGGAATAACCGCGTTTAATCCGCATCCAGCCTTGCACGAGCCACCATATGGAGATTTTGGTAAACGCGCCATTGCGACGGTGATTGACTGGACGCTCAAGGGAGCTACCTGGGCAGCAGCAGGCGGCGCAATGACAGGGGTTCTTGGCAATAACGACCAGATTTGGGGCATCACATTTTTTGCCGTATCCGCTGTGTATTCCGTGTATTTTGAAAGTTCGGAATACCGAGCAACACCCGGCAAACGTGCAATGGGACTTATTGTGACGGATATGGACGGCAAACGTCTCTCGATCCCAAAGGCATTTATACGCTGGTTTGTCCGACAAATAGAATATGCGGTGACAGGCGGTTTAGGCGTTTTGGTCGCAGCATTCACGCAGCGCAAACAGGCATTGCATGATATTATAGTTGGTACGCTTGTCTATTCCAAAGCTGAGTTTGAGCAAGGCTCTCAAGTATTTGCTGTGTTCACGGAAAAAGCTATTCTGCAAGCCGCACAACGGCATGGCGGTATTCTCACACCAATGGTACTCACGGTAGAAACACCAATTTCTCTTGATGAGGCGAATACGGAACTCCAACGCATGGCAAATCGAGGCATTTGTCGTATAGAAATCAACGACGCGGGGCGTATTGAATACCATTTTTCCGATTTTCTGAAGTGACTAAATATTTCTTAGTGCAGAAGTTTTTTTAAGGGTAACATAATGAACAGCCTATATTACACTATTAAGCTCTTTACCGAACGACATAGGATGGGTTTATCATTTATTCTCATTGTGGTCGGGATTTTTCTTTCGGACATTATAGCATTTGAACTCGTGGGATTGGTTTTCCCGGCAAATGCCGCACCAGACATGTCGTTTGCGCCAGAAGTCTGGCTATCAATCACAGGATTAGTGGTGGGAACGCTGGTGGTGATTATCACGATTGCCTCGCAGGTGATTCCGCGCATTATTGATGTGTATATGGGTGATTGGCGAAGTTTACTCTATGCGTGGGGTTTGATTTTATCAGCCTCACACGCCGTTGTTTTTAGCAAACTTGCCCCAACACGTACCTCCAGTGTCCTGCTGAACGTTGTCGTGTTTATGCCTGTTTGTATTCTGTTTGCCTTCCCATACCTGTATTATATTTTGGGCTACACAAAACCGAACACCATCATCAGCAAAATTTTCAAAGATAGCCTCTCGCTTATCCATGAACTTGCCGCACCGCGCATGCGTCAATGGCTCAGAAAAGACGAAAAAAACACGACCTATTGTCAAAAAGAGCTTTTCAAACACCTGAATCAGTTAGATAGCATTTTCAACTATGTCTCGTTCAAAGAATTACAGGCGCAAACCATTATAAACATCAGCGCGTTATTACGTGAATACATTCGGGTCAAAGAGCATATTATCAATCCGAAATTTTTCACTCTGAGCCGTGCTGTTATGGGTGATATTTCTTTCCAAACGCTCGAAATTCAGTTTCAGGAAATTGAAGAATCGCGCACGTTTTACGAGCAAAAATGCTTTCGTCTTTTAGGTGATTCGTATAACAAATTTTTGAATGAAAATGCCTTCGATTTATCCTCACTCTGCGGATCGGAGATGAACCTAGTCGGCGAAGCGGCTATTCAAGTCGAAGACGAGTATTTGATGGAGGCAATTTTGGTGCGGTTTAATACAATGATGCGCTCTGCCTTTAAACATGGTGTAGCGAATCAAGAAGCTCGCAATCTTTATAATCTCGCATTTCATTACAGCACATATATCAAGTTACTTGCTCTCAACAACAGAACAGAACTCGTTCGCAAGGCAATGTGGTATCTGCGGAATTACGGCAGCGAAGTGTTCCGCAACAGTCAAACGCAGCAAGCTCTTTATTTCATCAACGACGTGTTTACGTTCGAGATGAAAGAAGTGTTGACGCTAATTGCCGAATTGCAGTGGGACGAGCAGATACAAAAACAACTGCTGTTAGAACTGCTCGAAATGGATAATCCTATGATTATCCCATCCAGCAACGTACCTTCGTCATCCGACCAGACATTTCATTCCGGTGTTCGCACACTGCAAGCAGGTCTAGCACTTTTTTACATCAAAAGCAAGCAGTACACGCTCGCAGCGATGATTGTGCGCGATATTGCTATGGATTTGAAAAATATTGATACGGTACGAGCCATTGGCATAATAGACAATATCTGCAAACGACTTGAAACAGCCGTCCCGACATTTTGGGAAGATACTGACCGAGGCAATAACAACATCTATTACTCCGCATATAAAGAACAAATTCCAGAATTTCAATTCATGCTGATGGAAGGCATTCAGCCTGATATTCCGCAGAATAACCCACTCACGGCAGATGATTACAAATTTCTTGCCTAAATAACAGGTGAAATGTACAGTACAAACCGCACAATGACAAAGTAAATGACCAGCAATGATATTTTCTCGAAAGCCGCACGGTATCTTGAACAACAGCAAGCGCTTGTTGGCAATATTCTATTCACGGAACAGATAATAGATACGAAGCAATTACCGATGAAAAAGAAACCGATACAAGCCAACAACAAAAGCCTTTCCAGTACGGCTGCGATTGAGCAATGGCAAATGGCTCCAACATTAGACGTGCTTTATGAGCAGATTCACACCTGCACTAAATGCCGCCTTGCGGAAACACGCACAAAATTCGTGTTCGGTGTAGGCAATCCAGATGCCGATATTTTGGTCATCGGCGAAGCTCCGGGCGCAGACGAGGATGCTCAAGGAGAACCGTTTGTAGGGCGTGCCGGACAATTGCTGAACAAAATTCTGGAAGCGATTGACCTCAAACGTGAAGATGTGTATATCGCTAACATCATCAAATGTCGTCCGCCCGGCAACCGCCGTCCAGAAGCCGATGAAACCGCGCACTGTGAGCCATATCTATACAAGCAAATTGACCTTATCAAACCAAAATTTATCCTCGCTCTTGGTTTGACTGCCGTTGAAACATTACTCAAAGCAAAGTTCAAAATGGGCGACATTCGCGGCAAACAATTGTCGTTTCGCGGCGTACCGATGATTACGACGTATCACCCTGCCGCGCTTCTTCGCAATCCGGAATGGAAGCGAGCAGCATGGGAAGATATAAAAACCTTGCGGAGACTTTATGATGAAAGCAAATTGTCAAGTACCACCCGCTAAAGCAGGGTGGCTTGTCCCTGAACGTGACGAGTGGCGTATCGCCCTGTTCGAGACCATAGGCTTCTTGACGAAAGCCCACATTTTGTATCTCGAAATCTTTTTTGCCGCACGTTGAGATTCAACGCGGTGTTGCTTGAAACCGTATCTTTGGCAAGTGCCAATCGTGCCTTTCAACACAAGATTTCGGGAATGTGGCATACAGATTTTACGCTGCCAAGCACATTTGGCAGCAACCGTATATCTGTCAAAGAACATTGAATTATTCGCTTGGTACAAAGATAACAAACGATATACGAACAACAACCGGAAGAAAGCAAAAAGCCGCATCTTTGCTCCCAAAGCCTTGCAAAACTGCGCCTATTTCGCTGCTCTTTCCTCCACCCGCTAAAAGACGGGTGGTTTCCAGAGCAAATGACTATGAAGCACCATGACGAAACCAAATGACGTAATATTACAATTCATCAATATTTTACCAATTAACACTCCCATTTTTTATGCAAAAATCTCTCATCTGTCTCGTACTCCTGTGCGCTACAGCATTCAGCGTACAGGCACAAACGTCCAGTGCAAAAAAATCGTCGTCCAGCAGTAAAAAAACCAGCACGACCAAATCATCGAGCAGCAGTAAAGCTAAAACCACACAAACAGCTTCTACGCCAGCAGCAGCAACCTCGGCAACGGTACCAGCAACGCCTATAGCAACGCCAAAACCGATTGTAACACCAGCAGAGCCAGCAAAACCTGCACAGCTTTCTCAAGGCGATGCCGCTGACGGTATCCGCGATGCGCTCTCTAAAGGCATTGGCAAAGCCGTGGAGGTTGTTTCCAAGACCGATGGTTATTTCAAAAACCCATTGATTAAAATCCCGTTTCCATCTGAGGCACAAGATGTCGAGAGCGTCTTGCGAAAAGTTGGTGCTGGGAGCAAAGTAGATGAAGCCATCGAATCACTCAATCGGGCGGCGGAAAATGCTGCTGTAGGCGCATTGCCGATTTTCGGCGATGCGATTAAAAGTCTCACACTCAATGATGCTCTTGCTATCGTGCAAGGCACGAATGAACGTGCGGCAACGGACTTTCTTCAGCGCACAACCGTAAAGCAGCTTACGGAGAAATTCAAACCTATCATTCAAACTTCGCTTGAGAAAGTAGATGCCACAAAATATTGGGGTGCGGTGATGGGCGCATATAATCAAGTGCCGTTCGTAAAAAAAATGAACCCTGATTTATCGCAATATGTGACGGAAAAAGCGATTGATGGTTTGTTTACCATGGTCGCGCAGGAAGAAAAAGAAATTCGCAAAAATCCTCTTGCTCGCACGACGGATATTTTGAAGAAAGTGTTTGACTTCAAGTTCTGATGCTCCCGAATTCAATCTTAAAAAAGCCCACCATTCAGAAGGAATGATGGGCTTTTTTGTTTATAGATTCAAATTCTGAACGGAGTAATCAATACCCAAAGACCTCTTCGAGCGTGAGTTCTTGCACTTTGCCATACTTCGCCAAATCTTCTGGCTTCAAGCGTTTTTTAGAGCCGAGAACAAGCATCGTGTAAGGTTTATCCTTAATGAATTGGCTATAAAAGCCTGCCATATCGTCGTAAGACATTGTAGGCGCTTTATCATAGACCACTTTACGGATGTCTTCCTTCACCCCTAATTTTTTTGCTTGTTCATAACTAAACAAAATGTTTTCCCGCGTGATACGCTCCGTTTCGATAGAATTTTTCAAGCCGATTTTTGCTTGCTCAAAATTCTTGTCTGCACGGGGCATATTATTCAGCAAGTCCGACATTCCGGCGATTGCTTCATTAAATTTGTCCGCCTGTGTGCCAACATACGAGCGCATCACAAACGGGTCTTGGTGCTTTTGCGGCGGCACAAATAACGAGCTAACGCTGTACGCAAGCGCTTTTGACTCCCGAATCGTCTGGAACACCAGCGAAGACATTCCGCCGCCAAAATACTCATTGAAAAGACTTACTTGCGGTGAAAGCTGTGGACTGTAGGCAGCGGATTTCGAGAGCATCATAATCTCCGCCTGCACCATATCATAATCCACAAAAATGACGGTGTTTTCTTTTGTGTCTTGATAGCTGTACGGGCTATTTGTCGGAACGAGCTTCGCATCTTTCGGCGTTTTGTGGAGTTTGTCAAGCGACGCAACCAGCTCTTTGGTGCTTGCCGGACCGTAATACAAAACACGATGCTGATATGAAGTCAATCCTTTGATTTTTCCTACTAATTCCTCCGCCTTTGTAGCACGAAGTTCCTGTTCTGATAACACATCACGATACGGATTCATTTTGCCATATAAGCCATAATTCATCATCGCCGCACGTAAAATCACACCTTTATTTTTCTTTGCATCAGTGCGAGCTTTAAGTTCACGCCCCACAAGTGAAGAAAATGCGGATGTGTCGGGCTTTGCGTTTTTGAGAAGGTCTTCAAGGAGCAACGCCCCTTCGTTAAAGTTTTTCTGCAACCCTTCCAACAAAACATACATCTGGTCTTGCGCCGAAAACACAGTGAATTTGCAGCCAAGTGCAAAAAAACGTTTTTTTACATCTTCGGCGCTGAGTTTATCCGTACCGAGATATTGCAAATACTGAACGGCAAGTGCCATTTTCTTATCGTGCTGGCGACCCATATCAAGCAAATAATACAAACGAAAAAGCTCATTCTCATCATTTTTGAGTGACAACACCTGAATGCCGCTTTTCAGCTTACTTTCCTGAATATCCTTAGTATAATCCAGAAAACGTGGCTTCATAGGACTGACAGAGGTACTCGTGATGGTTTTCAAAAACGGTGACTGCGAGTCACGATTTGTTTCCACCGGTGTAATCGGCGGTTTCACAACTTTCGCAACGCTTGGGCGAGCGCCCGTGCGCTTATAAACAACCACATAGTTTTGGCGATAATACTTGTTTGCGAAATCTACAACCTCTTTTTTGGTAATTTTGCTCATCTCATCCACCAATGCTGAATATTTTTCCCAGTTTTGGTCGGTGACAAATGCCTCGACCATTGCACTCACACGACCAAAGTTCTGCTCACGCCCGCGAATTGCCTCACTCTTCTCGTTATTGGCAACGGCTTTAATCAACCCATCATCAAATTTGCCTTGCTTAATAAGGTCAAGTTGCTCCAGAAGCAGCTTTGATACGTCTTCCAACGGCTGCCCCTTTTTTGCCCTGCCCACAAGCATATGCATCGAATAATCTTTCAAATCCCACGTATTACTCAATGCTGTCAGAACTTTTTGTTGTTGGTTCAAATTCAAATCAATCAAACCTGCCACTCGGTTGAACAGCATTCCACTTATCATCTGGATGTACTTGGATTCAGGAGTAGGAGCGCCCGGCAAACGAAAGCCAATCGTTACGGACTCAGCATCAGGACCAATAATCTCACGCACGATAGGCGCAGTCTGCTCGCGTTCTGGTTGGAATGTATAGGATACAACGGGTCTGGGTTGCATGAAACTAAATTTCGTATCAATCCATTTAATCACCTCGTCGGGGTCAAAATCACCCGCAAGGCAGATAGCCATGTTATTCGGAACGTAGTATTTGTCGTAATATTCCTTGATAGCTTTGATGGACGGGTTCTTCAGATGATCTACCGTTCCGATTGTTGTCTGCTTACCATAATTGTGGTTCTGGAATAGTGCATCGGCAACGGTCTCCCAAACAAGGCGCTGGTCGGTATCCATGCCGATATTTTTCTCCTCATAGACAGCTTCAAGCTCCGTATGGAAAATACGCAGAATCGGCTTGCGGAAACGCTCCGCTTCAATGGAAAGCCACTTTTCAAGCTGGTTCGAGGGAATATCGTTCACATAAACCGTCTGCTCGAACGACGTGTACGCATTTGTGCCTTTTGCGCCGATGGAAGTCATCATTTTGTCATATTCATTAGCAATGGCAAACTTCGCAGCATAGCCGGATACTGAGTCAATTTGCCTGTAGAGAGACTTACGTTCGTTTGTATCTGTCGTTTTGCGATATACTTCGTACAATTGCTCTATTTTATCCAACTCAGGCGCTTCTTTGCTGAAATCCAGCGTACCGAATTTGTCTGTACCCTTAAACAACATATGCTCCAGATAATGCGCCAGCCCGGTAGCGTCTGCTGGGTCGCTCTTGCTGCCTGCTCTTGTGGCAATCGAAGTGTAAACACGGGGCTCGCTTTTGTTCACCGAGAGATAGACCGTCAAGCCGTTAGGGAGCGTATAAATGCGTGTTTTCATCGGATCGTTTTTGGCAACTACATACTTGTACTGACCATCGGGTGATAAATGAGACTCGAAGCCACTTGAAACAAGACTTGCCGCTGACGACACAAATGGGAAAAACATCAAACAGCAACACAAAATAGTCGCAACACGAAAAATCATAAAACCTCCGAGAAGTAAATGAAAAGAATCAAGAATTACCGAATCATGTCAAAAAGTGCAAAAAGCGACCGCACGACTTCAAGACGTACTGCCGCTTTCGTGGTGTAGTGCTTCGGAAAAGGTATTAATAAAACCCAAGGCTATCTCAATGCCGCGCCACACCACCATCCACGTTAATCGTCTGCCCATTGATAATGCCGGATGCGGGCAATGCCAAAAATGCCACGACGTTCGCAATGTCTTCTGGCTCATCTGCACGTTGAACAGACTGCGCAGGTAAAATATGCTCCAGAATTGAGCTGCTCACACGACTGCCACTTTCCATACGTTGAATTGCCGTCAAGCCCACCGTTATCGCATTTGCCGTGATGCCATATTTGCCGACCTCGCTTGAAAGTGACCGCACAAAACCAATAACACCCATCTTCGTCGTCACATAATGCACCAAATATGGCGTTCCAAGCCAAACTGTATCCGACGACAAGGCAATAATACGCCCGAAACTGCGCTCTTTCATCGCTGGTAACACGGCTTTCACCGCCAAAAATAAACCATTCAGGTTCACATTCATCATACGTTGCCATTGCTCATAAGAAATAAGCTCAAACGGCTCTTCTTCGTAAATACCAACGTTGTGAACAAGAATATCTATCCGCCCAAATTTCTCAATCGTTTTTTCAACCATCATCTGCACATCATCGGGACTTGTCACATCCACGTGAAGACTAATTGCCGTGCCGCCCACATCCTGAATCGCCTTCAATGTATCCGAAGCATCGGCAATATCCGCAATGACGATAATAGCGCCTTCTTGCGCCAAACGTTCGCAAAAAGCTCGTCCGTTGCCGACGGCAGCTCCCGTGACGATAGCTATTCTGTCTTGTAATCCGCGCTCAAACTGATGAATTTGCATTGTTCTTTTGGTAAAATTTTTCGATAAAATCGATTCGTCATAAAGTAGCCCACGAAGCGCATAAATGCTTTCTTCGTGGGCTTGAGAGTTTGTTCACTATTGCACCCGAATCACGCAAACGACGACTGCGACATGTTATCACTGCCACCACCACCTCTGCGGCGGCGAATAAAGCGCATCACAAGCCAAATTATTAACACCACAACCGCCAACGTTATAAAAAACTTGAAAAAAGAAAATGTTGGTGGATATGCCTCTGCGATGGAACCGTCGGGGTTGCGGATAATCGTTGGTTGTGAGTAATAATATGCCGGATGAAACGGCGTAGACCACATTGCAGAAGTCCGCCCCATCATGTACCCCATCATCAACCCATCACCATAGCCACCGTAGCTGTGTACCATGTACGGAGAGGATGAATAATACGAAGAAGAAGGACTTGCGGCATTCATCGGTTCACTTTTGCGCGGCAATCCGTAGGATTTGCGATAGTTCATGGATGCACCCGAACCCATTGCACTACTTGGAGCCGGAGCAGCGCTACGCGAACCGCCAAAACTATTGCCACGAGGGGCAGCCGGAGAAGACGGTGCGTATGATGGTCGAGACGATGAAGGGCTGGGGGAACTGCGGAATGTCGAACCGCCGCGCGAACCACCAAAACTACTGCCACGGCGCTGTGCTTCCAACAACGGCGCGAACAAAAAACTTGTTAGCACGAACAGAATCAAGGCTGCACCAACGCCATACTGGCTATATTTTTTTCTTATGAGGAATTTCATCGTGGGTTCTCCTTTGTATTAAAAGATATTTTCGGTGGAGAGTGAGTCGTCTTGGTTTCGGTATTGAACTTCGGCTCGGAAAACGCTTCCAGTCCCGCTGGACACTTCATCTTTTTTACCAAATAAGGCAAAACCAGTTTTTTGAGTCGGTGTGGCACGTTCAATCTGGACTAACAAATCAACAATCCCATCTTGCGGTTCGTCATCAATCAGCACAAATGTGTTTTCAAGAGTTCCATCGCTCTGAACGCTGAGGTACCGCAAAGATTGGCTTTCTTCTTCGGTAAAGGTGGGCGGAACTTTTTTAATATTATCAAGATAGTCGGCAAAGATATTTTTTGTATAAATATTCTTGTCTGTGCCTTCATAGACGAGAATAGTGTCGAAATCACCTTCTTCACTAATATGTAACACAAGCTGACGGACACCGGCAAGCTGCTCGCCGTTGTAATAAATCGCCGTTTTTTCAAGGCTACCATTGCTTTCAATCGAGAATTCAGCCATAATACATAATAAATGGTTGACGTTGAACTATTGAGATGAGTTTACAACTGTAAACGAATAACGAGACTGAAAATTACGCTGGAAACGT
>JANYIG010000297.1 GCA_025358765.1 Candidatus Kapaibacterium sp. | reverse complement strand
GCAAAAACCCATACGATTCACTAAGCGCGTCACGTGCGTATCCACAACCATACCGGGCGTGTCGAACCAATGCGACAGCACTACATTGGCGGTTTTGCGTCCCACACCTGCCAGCGCTGTCAACTCCTCAAGCGTAGAAGGCACTTCGCCGCTATGTCGCTCCAAAAGGACTTTGCAGCAGGCTTGGATGTTCTTTGCTTTTGCTTTGTAAAAACCCGTTGAAAAAATGTCCTTCTCAAGGCTTTCTTGTGGAACGCTGATGTAATCTTGCGGCGAGCGATAGGTTGCAAAAAGTTTGCTCGTCACTTTATTCACGCGTTCATCCGTACATTGTGCCGAAAGCATGGTGGCAATAAGTAGTTCCAGCGCATTTGCGTAGGCAAGCGCTATCTCGGCATTTGGGTATTCGCGGTGTAATCGCTCCATTACAACCGCCATGCGGATTTGCTTTTGTTTTTTGCTTTCTTTGGGCATTATGGTCTGATGTATGATTGATTGCAAAAACAAAAAAATCCCACCGAGTACCGATGGAATCTATTATTCAGCAAGTATGTCGGATAAACGTTTACGGTTGTGTGAGTGCTGTAAACATGTCTGCCACTTTTTTTGCATCCACGCCAAATTTCGCTGATGGAATCGAAAGGAACATGCCTTCGGCTTCCGCAAAAACGGTTCCGTTATCAGCCAGCAAGCGGCATTGAACACCAATTTTTGTAGCATCTACCGCTGTAACAGTAGTTTCAACCGTGGCGGTGGTGTTGAGCGGAAGCATTTGTTTGAAATTTGTGACGGTGCGAACACCTAACACTGCGTACCCAGCCGCCCAGGCAGCAAAGTTCATCGCTTCGTCGAGCGCTGCGGCAACGCTTCCGCCGTGCGCCAAGCCAGGCAAGCCCTCTGCGCCCGGACCAAACCAGACTTTCGCAGCAAGAGTGTTGTTATCAATGCGCTTGAAATAACTCACGCGCAAACGGTCACTTTCAGGCTCCCCAGATACGAATGAACGCCTGTCCCCCATCACTTTCAGAAGATTGACCGGAATAAGAAGTGATTCATCAATCATAGCAGCACGGTTAATTACAGCTGTGTTTGCAGCATCAGGAAGATGAAAAATTATGGATTGAGCTATGGCAGCCCCTAATACTACAAAGATAGTACGTTTTGGCAAACCAGCAAATAGTCTTGCAAATACTCTTGCAATGACGCTCCGCAAAATGATAGAAAATGCTATTTTTACGTGAACCAACACTCTCGTTCTCTCATTGCATCACGGTTGCGTATTTTTTTGTCTGTAAAGCGTTTCTTCACCGACATTCCCAATCATTTCATATTCCGGAGCTATATCATGACCTTTCAAAACCGCATTATCTGGATTACAGGCGCATCATCGGGCATTGGCGAAGCGCTTGCCTACGCTTTTTGGCGCGAGGGTGCAACGCTGGTTTTGTCTGCGCGGCGTTTGAATGAATTGGAGCGTGTGAAGCGTACGTGTTTGCAGATTCAAAAAGGCGGTGAAAAGGACAATAAAAATGCCATTGTGTTGGTGCCGCTGGACTTGGCAGCATCGGAGACGCTGCCTGCAATAGCATACGACGTATTGCAGCGACTTGGACATATAGATATTTTGGTAAACAACGGCGGTGTGGCACAGCGTTCATTAGCAAAAGATACAGCGATGGCAGTTGACCGTTCTATCATGGAGGTGAATTTTTTCGGCACAGTGGCATTGACAAAAGCATTGTTGCCATCTATGCTGGAACGTAAGGCGGGCCACATCGTTGTGGTGTCAAGCGTGGTCGGCAAACTTGGAACACCGGTTCGCAGTGCGTATTCTGCCTCGAAACATGCACTGCATGGTTTTTTTGACTCACTCCGCGCAGAAGTCTGGCGTGAGAATATCGCAGTGACAATAGTTTGTCCGGGCTATATCCGCACAGCCATTTCTCTGAACGCTTTTGTTGGCGATGGCAGCAAACAAAACACGATGGACAACGCTCAAGCAAAGGGCATGAGCGCGGAGGAGTGTGCCCGAAAGATTCTGAAAGCCGTCGCGCAGGGCAAAGAAGAAGTGGCGATGGGCGGCAAAGAGATATGGGGTATTTATCTCAAGCGCTTTGTCCCACGCCTATTCTCGAAGATTATCCGCAGGGTGAAAGTAACGTAAAAGTGAGTATTAAAAACAAAAAAAACCTTGTAAGACAGTGCTTACAAGGTTTTTTCTGGGAGTAGCGGGGGCCGGACTTGAACCGACAACCTTTGGGTTATGAGCCCAACGAGCTACCAATTGCTCCACCCCGCGATGTTGTTAGTCCACTAAATTACCACATTTCTACAGAGCATCCAAATTTTTCTACGCTCTTATTCCCTTTGGGACGATAGATTCGTCTTTTATTCGGCTGTCCGATTCCCTGTTCTTACGGGGTCGGGCTGTCGAATACAACGCCGCGTCAATCCGACAGCCCGCTAAGAAGCGGACAGCCGGAAATAAAAAATAGCATTCTATCACCCAAAAGGGAATAATTCTTATGGCAGAGTAAAAATTCTTTGGTTATTAGCATAAAGCCTCGTAAAATCAAAGTTTTTCCTGCACGGCGTTTGATACGTGCTGAATGCTGTCATTTTGCACCGTCTGAATGTTTCGGTCGCTCCACGTTTTATATTCGCGCTTGGTTGGAGCCAATATGCTGCTTGGTGTCGTCGTCTTTGTGTGGCAAACGATTCTTTTTGCGTCAACTATTGTCCATAATTCTTCACAATCATCCCGTTCAGAAGCCACCTAAATTTAACACTCTTAAAACAAGTATGATGAATCTGAAGAGCCATTTTTACCTCGTTTGTTGTTCTATAGTGATTGTGAGTTCATCACTTCAAGCTGCGGACTCTCTTTCAACAAATGCCGCTCGTTTGCGCGATGCCGTGAAATACCTCGCATCGGACGAGTTACGCGGTCGCGCGCCCGGAACCGAGGGCAATCAAAAAGCACTCCAATTTGTGGCAGATGCTTTCAAACGCAACGGTGTTCAACCACTTGATACATCATACTTTCAACCGTTTTCGGTACTGATATCTGTTGCGCTTGGCACAAGCAATAGTGCATCGGTACGGATAGCATCCATCGTTACCAATAAGCCCGCCACTAAAGCGGATGTCGCAAAAATCAGCAGTAAAGCAGATTCCACGAAAAGAAACGATAAACTCCAACACGCACGAAAACTTACGTGGAAACTAAGCGAAGATTACACTCCGCTTGCCTTTACCGAGGATAGCGCCACGAGCGGTTCGCTACTGTTTGCGGGATACGGAATTTCTGCTAAAGAACTGAAATACGACGATTACACGGGCATTGATGCCAAAGGCAAAATTGTGATTGTTCTGCGTGGCACGCC
>JANYIG010000115.1 GCA_025358765.1 Candidatus Kapaibacterium sp. | reverse complement strand
GAAGTCATGGCAGAAATCATCAATCTGGCAAAATATTGTTGTAATATCCATGGAAGGCTCTCCGAAAAAATGAGTAAATGGTTGTGATAGCTCAATTTACGCTTTTTTCAGAGCCTTCTTCTTATGTCGAACTCACGTTATTATAGAGGCGATGAATGCTTATTATCATGTTGCATTTAAAAATCTTGTCCAACGTATTCGTGAATACGGCGTGGATGGCAGTGCCGGAAAAGAGCAAACACTCAAAACCTCAGCACAATCTCTGCAAACTGCCATCGAAAACTATCATAGCGATAAAATAGAAGTTCTGGTTTTGCGGATGCAAAAAAATGAGCGGGAATTTGTACTCACACAGGAAAAAACCGTTCGCAATAGACAGGTAACTTCAGCAGAGACGGATCTTAGCAAGGATGGGCATGTTGTCCAGTTCCATACACTTTATGAACGGTTGAAGCAAGAACTTGCAACCGCAGCATTCCCAGACGAAGCGCGTGGCAGCATTGTTGTGCTTGCCGAAGACTATGCACGTCGCTTTGATGATGTTGTCACTCTATATGCTGCTATTAATGATGAAACACTAAAACTTAGCGATGCCTCGCATCGTTTAGAAGATTTAATTGAGCAGGTTGTTCCAGCAAAAGAGCGTCGAGCTAGCATTTATGGAACCATAGCCATCCTTGTCGCACTTGGGTGCGTAGGGGTAAGTTTGTTTGTGGCATTACGCGTCGCACGGCGTATAGTTCGTCCTTTGCGAGCACTACAGCGCACTGCGGAAGATGTTGCAAACGGGAATTTCGATGCGGAAATCAGTGTGGCAACGAGAAGAAATGACGAGGTGGGAAGTCTTGCTGATTCTTTGCATATTATGTTGGAGCGTATTCGGCAGGGCATAGCCGAGTTACAGACGGAAAAGCGGAGCGTTGAAGAGAAAGTAAAAGTAGCTGTTGAGCAATCGGAATTTGAAAGACACTATTTGGCGGAAAGTGTAGAAACGATGCTAACAGCAATGGAGCAGTTTGCCAAAGGTAATCTGCATGTACGCCTCGAAACGCACAGCCATGATGATATTGGCAGATTATTCGGCGGATTTAACCAAGTAGTAGAAAATCTTCTGAACCTTGTAGTCACAATTCGCCAAGCGGCAGAATCTACGAATCAAGCCAGCGCTGGTATTTCGGAGCAGGCAATGACTATTGCGACTGGCACACACGAGCAACAAGCTCAGATGTCCGAAGTTGAACGCACGGTACAATTGAACACGGAGAATATTCTGCACAATAGCCAATTGGTATTGGATGCAGCAGAGGTGGCTAAAAAAGCGGGAGAAAGCGCAGTCGAGAGTGGAAACATTGTGCGCGAAACCATCGAAGAAATGAAAAAAACGGCAGATGTGGTAAAGCAATCAGCAAGTACAATTCAGGTGCTTGAGCGCAACAGTGATCAAATCGGCGAAATTGTTCAAGTGATCCATGAAATTGCCGACCAAACAAATTTACTGGCTCTAAACGCCGCTATCGAGGCTGCGCGAGCAGGAGAGCAAGGGCGAGGGTTTGCTGTTGTCGCCGATGAAGTGCGAAAACTTGCCGAACGCACCACAAAAGCAACAAAAGAAATCACCACGATGATAGGACAGGTGCAGCGTGATACAAAAACTGCTATGGAAGCTATGAATATTGGGACGGAGCAGGTAGAAAAAGGACGAGTGCTGGCAGTAAAGGCTGACAATGCTCTCCGTGAAATTATTGAGCATACGGCAAAAGTAGCAAAAATCATTGCCCATGTTGCAGAAGTGAATCAACAGCAGGCGCAAACCGAACAAGAAATAGCCCACACGATTCACGAGATGAGTACATTGAGTGAAAATATGGCGGTCAATACGGAAGAAATCGCAACATCAACGGACGTGCTGAAAGAGTTGGCGGCAAATCTGCACAAACTCATTGGTTATTTTGTGGTCAATGGACAATCGTTACCGCATACAAACAAAGCACAAGTGCGACATCGGTTATCGTAAAAGCAGAAAAAGCCGCAAAAAGAACGCCCCTTGCTTTGGGGCGATTTGAGCAATTACAAAAAACATCGAAGAACTTCACATCATACCACAATCGTTAATCCATGACCGAAGACCTCGCTATAGCCTACGCGGCATTCAAGCGCAAACGTAAACAGCGTCTTGTGGAATACGCCGTGCTGATTGGGCTGCAAGTGATTATTACGGTTGGATTGGCGAGCGAAACCAATCCTGTATTTGCAGTGGGGTTTTCGGTGAGTGCCTTTGGCACAGCGTGGAGCCTTGCGTTCGCACGCGAGCAACGTCGCACGTTAGGCGAACACAGTACAAAGCGCCTTTGGGGTGATACAATTGAGTCCTTCGGGCTGATGTTTTTTATCCTTACTGCTGGCATCACAGCTCAATTTCTTGCGCTGCCGCGCATGGGTTTTATGGCACATTTGGCGGTGATTGTACTCATGTACTTTCTCGGTTCACTTTCGGGGGAATTACGCTGGCAACAACGGTTGCTTTTTGTGCTGACAACGGAAGAGCAGATAAATTATATTGCGAATCTGAACCGCTCCATTATCTTTCCGTACAACATTCCGTATTTGCGGCATGTATTTGGTTTCGGGCGGCTATTGGAACCTTCACCCAAAAAAGCAGTAAAAAAAACATCCGCGAATAGGCAATCTACAGACGAAACTTCATCTCCATCATCAGATTCTTCCGAGGGTCAATAAGTCACCGTAAACATTATCACGTGGAAGGTGTCGTTATGCGGCGAACTATTATTCATCTGGGCTTGCTCTTGTTGCTCATTGTGTGCTTTGGCGGAAGTGTGCCGCAACGAACATTTGCTCAAAAGCCAATAAATGCTTCGTCTGAACTGTTCCAAACATTGCAAAATCGTGAACTAATGCCGGGTGTAACGTATCGCCATTTACTCACCCGCGCGGGCAATCATTCAATGCACGTCCTCTCGATTGACCGCACAACGCCAACCGTCGCTATTCATGTTATAAAAGCACAAGAACGTATAGATGGTTTGGAGCGCCTTACGGATATTGCAGCGCGGGTGGATTCAGTGATGCCAAAAGCGCTTAAAGGCATTATCAACGCGAATTTTTGGAGCAGTTACCAAAATGCGCCGATTGGTCCGACGGTAATTAACGGCGAGGTTGTGCAAATGTCGGCATACAAGCAATGGTCGAGTTGCTTTTTCGATCGCCAACACCGCATGGTTATTGACCGTTTTACGCTATCGGGTGCAGTTCGCGTTAAAAGCGGCGCGTGGATGGATGTTCAATCAGTGAATCGTCGCCACAATGCTTCCGAGCTTGTCATTTACAATCATTTTACCGGTGCTACCGTGCCATACAGCCAATCGCTTTCTGCCGAGGAGTTGGAAAAAGAACTCCTTGCAAATCAACCCGTGAATGACGACACGGAAGCACCTCTGAGCCGCGAAGCCATTAAACGCGCTGTGAACGAACGCAAACGCACTAACAATCTTGAATTGCCTCTCACAAAAGCCGTTATCGTTTACACCAAACCACCCGCCGTCAACGAAGAAACGTCCTGCAAGGTGCTCTCGGTGGATACAGGACTGGCAAACATTCCTGCGAACGGCTTTGTCCTCTCGTTTCCACCCGCCACCCCACTCAATCATCTTCCGAAAGCAGGTGATAAACTGACCGTGCGCTTTACGACGAATACACAAAACTCGATTCCGTTCATCAATGCTGTCTCCGGTACGCCGCGCCTTGTACGAAACGGCATTGCATCACACGAAGCCGCAGCAGAAGGCACAATCAGTAGGCGATTTATCAAGAATCGTCTGCGACGCACCGCTATTGGCACCGATGCAAGCGGCAATATGCTCTATTTTGTGGTTGTGGAAGGAGCGGGGCGGGGGATGAACTCAGCGACGCTGAACGAACTTGCAGACTGCATGAAAATGATTGGGGCACACGAGGCAATGAATCTCGATGGCGGCGGCTCTACGACAATGGTCGTCAGCGATAGCACAGGTACTCTGAGCAGCGCCGCCGAAAGCGGGCGCAAAATCTCTCTCGGATTGGGTGTGATGTACGTCCCTCCAAAACCACTATTGCAAGATAAACCGCGGTTGGAGAAAAAACTCAGCCGGACAAATTTTAATCAATAATCCTTGAATGCAAAGAAACCAACAGTGTCTGAGCTATTGATTGAGTATATACTATGAAATTGTATTCAACCGACCTATCACTCATACTAAGAATCTTGACTTGTCGTGCGGTAGCATCTTGTGTTCTTGGGGCTTGTATGGTATGCGCCACCAATAATGCGCGTTTGATGGCACAATCCAGAGAATCTTCGCCAATGGAGCGTGTTTGGAGCCAAGCCGTGATGGATTACGATTTGAAGCGCGATTACAAAAGCTCTATTATCCATTACACAGAAGTGATTGATATAGCGCCTAACCACGCAGAGGCGTATTTTCGTCGAGGTATAGCATATAGCAAAGTTGACAGTTATCAAGAAGCTATTCTTGATTTTACGAAAGCATTCCAGCTTCAACCATTGCTCGTCAAACTATATCCACAGCAGCTTTCTACTTTTAAACACCTTGAAACCGATATAGCACTATTTTCGGGGTTGATGCATATTGCGGCAAAACGATATGCACAAGCGATTCCCAATTTCACGACATTGTTGGACAACGAACCTCTGAGGTATGCCTCTTTGCACCTATATCGTGCGATAGCCAGAATTCAATCGGGAGCCGTAAAAGAGGGGTGCGAAGAATGCGAAATGGCTCGCCGAAAGGGTATGGTAGATGTTGTCTTGTTTGAAACACTTCGGGCATCATGTCGCTCGGTGATTCCTGTTGTACTTGACGAATTATTTCCGGCGGAGCGGCAACTGTACCCGCGTGGAGCTAACGACAGCGCACAAATGAGTTTGTCGGGAAGTATTTCGTTGAGAGGGTATGATTCTGCGTACGTTCGATTGTTCAAAAACGGCACGTGCATTCAACGACTATCACAGCAGTTGCAATATAAGGCGGGCATAGCAACATTTCATCTCCGACCAATACTCCATGCGGAATTGAGCGAATACGGGGTGCAGGTTGGGCTTACAGCTGCGACGAAAGATACGGTAATTGCTGTGCGGGATAGCATCGTTTGCGGGGATGTGTTGATGGTTGCCGGACAGTCGAATGCGGTGGTTGGGGGTGTTCCCGCTTCGCCCGATGATCAGTTTTTGCGTACCATCTCATTGCAACGAGATAATATTATTTGGCAGCGTTCTTCCGCCACGAATACTGTTACGGCTACTACTATTGATCAAGAGGAGCATGTGGGCGGTTTGGCAGGAGAATTACAGCGCTTGATAGTGCAAACCTATCGCGTTCCCGTCTGCATTGTCAAATCCGCTATTGGAGCAACGCCTATACAAGACCATCTTCCGCATGAAGACCATCTCTGGCAATCAAATTTGTATGGGCGAACGCTCTATCGCACGAAGTCGGCTGGTTTGCAAAGTGCTGTGAAAGCGATTGTGTGGTATCAAGGCGAGTCGAACGATGCTCGCGGCTATTACAACGATTTTGAACGGTTGTACAAGGCGTGGGAACGCGATTATCCGAACCTTCGGCGCGTGTATGCCGCACAGATTCGCCCTTCCAACTGCAATGAATTCCCTCACATCATGCTCCGCGAGATTCAGCGCCGATTGCAAGATTCGCTCAAAGGCGTAGAGGTATTTTCAACGGTGGGGGTGCCGTTTCACGATGGTTGTCACTATGCGGATAGCGGCTACATCGCACTGGGACAACAAATATTTCGCTTGATAGCCCGTGATTTTTACGGTTCGACGGACACGAGCAATATTTCTTCGCCAACGATTCGCAAAGCATATTACACAAGCAAGGAGAAAACAGAAATTGCGCTTGTGTTTTCCCCACGGAACAGCGAAATTGTGACGACCGCTGATGTTGTTGTCGCTAATGTCGCACAGCCGTTGCATGAGTATTTTTTCGCAGAGGTGTCGGAGCGAGGGAAAATCGCTCCAATGCCGCACGTGTTCAGCGGTGTGCGAACACAGGGTAATATCGTTTTTTTGCGGCTGAAACAGCCTATAAATATTGTGTCAGTGGGTTATTTACCCGATAAATTCTATCATAGCACGCGGGTTTCGTATCGCGGTCCGTGGCTCATCAATAAACGCGGAGTTGGTGTCCTATCGTTTTTTAGTATCCCTGTTCAAAACCAACCATAACTCATTAAACTACGAGAAGGAATCTATGCTCTTACGAATAATGCTTATTGCAGCGGTCTCATTTAGCTCATTCAACGTATCTGTACCCTGTTATGTAATGCCTCACGTGAACGACGCAAGAGCAGAGGTGCTTGCGGTACTTACAAAACAGGTACAAGCGTGGAATGCAGGAGATATTGAAACGTATATGCAAGGCTATGACCAATCGGATTCCATTCGTTTTGCGTCCGGCGGTAATGTGCAACGCGGCTGGAAAAATGTGCTGGAACGATATAAAAAGTCGTATCCAAACAAAGCTGCTATGGGAACGCTGATGTTCAGCGATCTTGAAACGACGATACTGCCTGGTGATGCCGCCATTGTGTTTGGACGCTGGAAACTCCAACGAGCCAATGATGAGCCTTCTGGCATGTTTACCTTGCTATTTCGCAAAACGCAAAACGGCTGGAAGATCGTCCATGACCATACATCATCGAAAGAACGATAAAAGAAATGACCGAAATGAAACGATAATGTATCGTTTATTTATTTTTTACATTAACCTACGAGGTTTTTTATGCGTAATATTCTTCTGACAGTCGCACTGTCACTCACATTCGTTGTTGCCGCTGCCGCACAATCGAAAACTGCTCCGGCTGCTGTACCTGCAGCAAAACCAACCACCCCAGCCGCTGCTGCTACGCAGGCGAAAGAAGCTGTAAAAGATGCTGCAAAAGAAACAGTAAAAGATGCTAAGGTAACGGGTGCGGCTGCTACACAAACGAAAGAAGTTGCAAAAGAGGCAGTAAAAGAAACTGTGAAAGATGCCAAGGCAACGGGTACTGCTGCTGCTACCCAAACAAAAGATGCGGTAAAAGCTGCTGCTCCGACTGTTGCTGCAAAGGTTGATGATGCTGGCTTGACGAATGCCGTCAAAGATAAACTTGCTAAAACACCATCACTCAAAGCTGCGAGCATTAGTGTGGCGGTAAAAGACGGCATTACAACGTTGACTGGCAAAGTGAAAAATGGTGGTTTGAAGGGTGTTGCAACAAATGTTGTGAAGCGTGTTTCCGGCGTAAAATCTGTTGACAACCAATTGGAAGTAGAAAAAGCTGCCGCGAAAGACGGTAAGAAGAAGAAGTAAGCGTCTCAATCACATAATACTGCCGTTCAAATTCACCGCAAATTCGTTTGCAATGATGTTTGAACGGCAGTATATTGATGTGCAGATGATGGCGTGATAATATCATATTTCGTTCCCCCCGGACAACCGCATATCTCTCGAAGCTATTCATTCCCCAATCATAGACGTGTGATGAAAGCAATGTTTCCCGTAGTACGAACCTCTACCCGCTCTGGCGTGTCGAGTGCTTTTTATGTGGTATTCATGGTGCTTTCTCTCTTTTTCTTCGCTTCTTTTTTTGTCCTTTCTGCTCAAGACCTGCGCGTTGTATTCTATAACATCGGCAACAGCCTCCCGACTGACTTAGTGAAGGCAACCTATCAAGACGAGCGTGGCTTTGTCTGGATAGCCACCGATGCGGGACTCTTGCGTTTCGACGGAAAACGCTGTGTAAGCTATGACAATCTTCCGAACCCTTATATCAAAGGCTTTCTGAAGACGAACAACGGCGACTTGCTCGTGATGACTGATATGGGTATTCTCAAGATTCAGGACGATGCTGATACGACACGCTTTACGGTCGTGTTACCTGGATCGGTTGTTCGGACAGATTCAACAATACTCTACCCTAAGTCGTTCTATCAAGATAGAAAAGGTATTTTGTGGATTGGCGAACCAGATGCCGTCGTGCGTTATGCCGATGGGCGAATGAAACGGTATCGGTTTGCGGAAGAATTTTCCAGCGACAATTTTGCCCGTTCGTTCTCCTTTTTTGAGGATAAGCAAGGACACGTTCTCATGTTCTCTCGACGAGGCTGCGCCTTGTTTTGCTTTGACCCTGTGGCGGATAATTTCAAACGGATTCCCTTGCAGGCAACCTCTCCATCTTCAGTACCTGTACCAAACGCGCCTTCCGCAAAACCATTTCGCCACGTAGATGCAATTTTTTGCCGTAGCGATGACCGCTGGTGGGTGGGGACGGATGGCGGTGTATTTGAAGTGCAGATTCAGCAAACTGCCGATAGTCCGCCAAGCGGATGGACCGCGCGGCGGCTTGCGGAAGGCAAGGATATAAGCTACATTGCAGCAGACGCTAACGGAACAATCTATGTTGGTGCTTGGTACAGCGGACTCTACACATTCAATCAAGCTGAAGGAGTATTAGAACGCCTCAAAGCTGTCGGCTCCCAGACCATTAACGATATTAAACTGACTGCCAATAATAATCTCTGGGTTAGTGCAGACGACGGTATTGCCTTAGTACAGCCAACGCGCTTTCGCCATCTGGATATTCCTTTCAAACGCCCGTATATTCAACATATCTCGCTTGCACCTAATGGTGACGTGCTCGCTACCGACGGCATCAACATACTCAAATTGAACTCTACCGTCGTACAGCCCGCTCTACAACAGGGCTCCACTTCTTACAAATCCATATTAACAACGAAAGAGGAAGAATGGGGAATTTTTCTTTCGCTTGCTCACGATGGCGACGATTTGCTGGTGGGGACATCCCTGGGGTACATTTTGCGACTGCATAACGGCAACTGTACAACGGTTGCACGTATTGGCAACCAAGCTATCTTTTTTTTGTTGGTGGATGAAAAACGACAAATATGGGCGTGTCAACAGGCGGTGGAAGAGGTCATAAAAATCAAGCCGAACGGTCAGGTAGAACATTATGGACGGCAAAAAGGCATTACGACTATTCCGCAAGTGGTAAGCCATGCGCCCGATAAAACTATCTACGTTGGTGGCAAAGAAAATACATTTTATCGTTATGATGCGGCTACGGATACATTTGCCGATATCAGTATTCAAGTACCATTAAAGACGACCACGGCACTCAACGTCAATGATATAGCCGTTAGTGCGGACACAACTATCTGGATTGGGACGACATACGGTCTGTTGCGTCGCAAGGGCGGAATCATAGAAAAAATCGCCTTGCCCAAAGAAATCGCCCGCCAAAATATTACCTCTGTGAAAATAGCGCCGGACGGCAGTATATTTTTCACAACCGAGCAAACAATGAATTTTTATATCGGCAAACAATTGCTCACACTTGACCTTCGGAGCGGCAATTCCACGATGACCATCAGCTATCGAAATATGGTGCGTGACCGCGAAGGACAGCTTTGGGTTGGTACGACGCAAGGTGTCCTGTTTATGCCTAATTCAGCGATGCACTACCAGAAAACACCCGCTCCAGTATTGCTTTCCGTACAGGTGAATAGCACTCCAGTACGTCAACTCGTATTGGAGCATCGGTATGAAGCAGGTGCATATTTGGAGGTACATTTTGCTTCCCTATCGTATCCCCCGGACAAAATTCGCTATCAAACGCGCGTGGTGGGACTGGATTCTGCATGGTCGGAGACATCATATGAGTCCTACACAATTTTGCCACTGCTCAACTCCGGCTCGTACACGTTTCAAATACGTGCCCAACAAACAGGATCATTGTGGAGCGATCCGACGGAGTTTCCGTTTATTGTGCAACCGCATTGGTATCAGACATGGTGGGCATATATGCTTGATGTGGTTGGATGGTTCGGATTAGTCTATGGAGCTGCACGACTTCGGTCACGACATTTAGAACGCCGGAATCGTGCCCTCAAGAAGATTGTGAATGAGCGAACGGCGGAAATTCAACACCAAATTGCTATTTTAGATGACCAAGCCCGTGAAATAGAATTAGTAAATGCACAACTTCATGAACAAAACGTGTTACTTCAAGAACTCAACACCGAAAAAAATGATTTTCTTGCTATAGCTGCCCACGACCTGAAAAACCCACTCACGGTAATTATGATGAGTTCTTCGATGGTGCAGCAATATGCGTATCAAATGAAGGTCGAAGAAGTTGTCGCCCAGATGACCAATGTTGAGCGCACTTCAAAGCGAATGCGCGACATTATCATGAATTTGCTCAACATTAACGCATTGGAAACAGGAAAATTTACGTTTACACCAACGAGATTGGACATTGTTGAAACAGCCCGTCAAGTAGCAGAAGATTACCGCGAACGTGCTACGAATAAAGATATTACACTCTATTTTCAACCTTCCCACCCACAAATCTTTGTATTCGCCGATAGCACTGCAACCACCGAAATCTTGGAGAATCTCGTGTCGAATGCCATTAAATATTCACCACACGGCAGGAATGTGTGGATTTCGGTTACCAAAGAACAAGAAGCAAGAAATAGAGAACATAACTCTGCCTTACAACCTGTTCCTCATTGCTTGATACTTGTCAAGGACGAAGGTCCTGGTCTTTCGGAAGAAGATATGAGCAATTTGTTTGGGAAATTTGTTAAACTATCTGCCCGCCCGACAGGTGGTGAGCATTCTACGGGATTAGGGCTTTCCATCGTCAAAAAGATGGTAGAATCTATGAAAGGCAAAGTTTGGTGCGAAAGCGAACTTGGGCATGGAGCAACGTTCATCGTCGAGCTACCGATAATGGATGAGTATGGATGAGTGTAGATACGATTCTGTCGGCTGTTCCACAATAACAATCAATTCTTTCCGATGTCATCATCATGAACGTTAATAGATTGCCATTAGAATATTTCTGCTTTGTGCACGCTGCTATCTGCGTTACAACGCTGTTATCAATTGTGTTCGTAATAGGTCTTCCTGCACAACCGCTTACCGTCGCATTCAGCCATCTTAGCGTTGAACAGGGTCTATCACAAAGTTCTGTTGAGTGCATTATACAAGACAATCGTGGATTTATGTGGTTCGGCACACAGGATGGCTTGAATCGTTACAACGGCTACACAATCACAACCTTCCGTAGCAATCGTGCTGACTCCACCGCCCTTCCTAATAGCTATATTCAAGCCTTATACGAAGACCGTTCTGGGGTATTATGGATTGGCACACGCGGTGGCGGTGTCTGCATGTTTGACCGAATTACGGAAAAATTCCGTGCATCGTCGTGGGAGTGCAAAAGTATTCTGAATCTTGGTGGCACGGATGTTTTCGCTTTTTGTGAAGGTAGCGGCGATCGCTTTTGGGTGGGTACAGATGCTGGGCTTATAGGCATAGACCGAGTGAGTCAACGATGCGAGATATTCGCTCATCAACCAGGCAGCGCCCAAAGCCTGAGTAATAATAAGGTTCGATGCGTGTTTGAGGATACTTTTGGTATAGTGTGGGTGGGAACTGAGGGTGGTGGACTAAATCGCTTTAACCCTAAAAATGGCTCATGGCTGACATTCCAAACCAGCGCCCCATTTGGCAACGAGGTTTGGAGCATTCGAGAAGATCGTTCGGGAATTCTCCTGCTCGCCACCGATAATGGTTTGGTACGGCTTGATTGTTCTACGATGCGCTTCACCACAGTGCAAGGCTCTGGAAGCAATGCCCGGTCGGTCTGGAAGGATAAAACCGGTCTCATTTGGGTCGGTCTGCACGGTGGTGGCTTGCAGAGTATCAATCCAACCAATAGTGCTATCGCCACATTTAAGAATGACAGCAGCACGCCGGAAAGTTTGAATGGTGATGCAATTGTAAGCATCTACGAAGACAAATCCGGCGGTATCTGGTTCGGTACGGAGGGGGTAGGCGTGAATTACTTCAACCGCACGGCACATAAATTCAGAACGATTCGTAATACCAATACTACCGACCGCACCGTAAATATCACGCTTGCGATCTGCGAAGACCGCTCAGGTATGATTTGGATGGGAACTTATGGCGGTGGCTTGCAGATGCTCAATCCCAACACTGGTGCGTTTACTACCTACAAAACCATAATCGGAAACCCGCACAGCTTGAGTAAAAACCTTGTGTGGACACTGCATGAAGACCGCAACGGAGTGCTTTGGGTGGGGACATTTGGCGGCGGCTTGAATAAGTTCGACCCCAAAAGCCGTAGTTTTACTGTGTTTCGGCATAATCCACTTAACCCTCAAAGCCTCAGCAATGATGATGTCTATGCCATCCACGAAGACGCAAGGGGGATGTTTTGGCTCGGCACCAACGATGGTCTATGTCATTTCAACCCTGCCAACGGCGAAAGCACAACCTATAAAAATATTGTTGGCGATCCGCACAGTCTTAGCATTAACGCCGTTCGTAAAATTTACGAGGATAAACAAGGCATTTTGTGGATTGGCACACGGGGCGGCGGCTTGAATAAGTTCGACCGTACAACAAAAACATTTACGACCTACCGCAATGACCCCGCAAATCCTCAGAGTCTCAGCGATGACTTTGTTCTCTCTATCCTTGAAGACCGCACCGGTACGCTTTGGGTGGGAACGCATAGCGGGCTTAATCGCTTTACCCCTACGCAAAATACATTCATCGTATTTCGCCAAAAGGACGGACTGCCGAGCAATGCGATTTGTAGCATATTGGATGATGAATACGGCAATCTCTGGCTCGGTACTATCGGCGGGCTGTGCCGCTTTACGCCTTCAAATGGTATGGTGCAGAACTATGATGCTCACAGCGGTTTACAGAGCAATGAATTCAACCAAAATGCGTGTTTCAAAAATCGTCAAGGAATGCTATATTTTGCTGGTATTGCGGGATTTAATATGTTCCACCCCGATAGTATTCGCCAGAATACCTATGTACCGCCACTCGTTTTCACCGATTTTAGGAAGTTCAATACATCGGTCACGCTTGATTCATCCATCTCGGAAGCTCGCGAAATTCATCTTTCCTACGAGGATTCATTTTTTTCCGTAGAGTTTGCGCTTTTGAGCTTCATTTTGCCGGAACGGACACGATATATATACAAGTTGGATGGATTCGACGACAACTGGATTGACCTCGGAACCAAGCGTGAAGCAAGTTACACAAATCTTGATGGCAAAACCTATACGTTGCGGATACGTGCGGCAACGTTTGATGGCGTATGGACTCCTGCGGGTGCCGAAACAATACTTCATATTATTATCCACCCGCCGTGGTGGAAAACGATTTGGTTTCGTGCTCTTGCGCTGCTCATATTTGCAAGTTGCGTTTTTGTTAGTTTCAAATGGCGTGTTGGTTTTATTGAACATCGTAATGAAGAATTAAAACGCCTTGTGCAAGAGCGTACGCTGGAGCTACAATCCAGAAACGATGAAATAACATGGCAAAATGAGCGCCTTATCCAGCTTAATGAGGAAAAGAATGAATTTTTGGGCATTGCCGCGCATGATCTGAAAAACCCACTCACGGGCATTATGATGAGCGCCTCCATCATTGAGCAATATCACAGCAACATGACAATGAAGGATATTTTGGAGCAACTCAGTCACCTGCAAAGCGTAGCACGGCGGATGCGGGCGACGATTACGAATCTTTTGGACGTGAACGCCATTGAATCCGGCAAGATGAATTTGGTCATGCAAAATGTTCGGATTGTGGAACTTGTGAATGAAGTCGTGAGTGATTATAAAGTTCGCGCTGAAGAAAAGCTCATTAATCTTCATTTTCAAACAGACATATCCGACGAAGCCTTTGTATATGCTGATTATAATGCTACCGTGGAGGTCGTCGAAAATCTTGTCTCGAATGCCGTTAAATACTCGCCGCACAGCAAGAATATTTGGGTTTCGGTGGACAAGGGGAAGGCTAAAACAATAAAGCATCCACAAACCACAAGTTACGAATTACCATCTATGCAAGTGTGCGTGAGAGATGAGGGTCCGGGCTTATCGGAAGATGATAAGTCAAAACTTTTTGGTAAATTTGCACGGCTTTCAGCGCAGCCTACGGGCGGCGAACACGCAACAGGATTGGGATTGTCCATCGTCAAACGGCTTGTGGAAATGATGGATGGGGGTGTCTGGTGCGAAAGCGAAATTGGTGCTGGCGCAACGTTCATTATCGAATTGCCTACAACACGACCGTCGTCATCACCACAATCAAAACCCTCTCCAAGCAAGAAATAATACTATCATTTATCGTATCAAACAGGAAAGCTCTTACGTTATGGGTAATGTTGTGGGTAATAACGCAATTGTGCTAACGCACGGCATGTTGGATTCTGGTTCTGCCAAAACTGCACACGGTCTGATTCGTGGGACGGAACGGTTCACTATCAAGGCTATTATTGATACAAAAAATGCTGGCAAAGACGCTGGTGAGGTTCTGGACGGCAAACATCGGAACATCCCTGTTTACGCTTCTATTGCGGAGGCGCAAAAAAATTGTACCGAGAAGATTGATTTCTGTATTATAGGGCTTGCCTTCGCGGGTGGTAAATTCCCACCCGATATTATGGATATCCTGAAAGAAGCCATTCGCGGTGGTATCGGCATCGTGAATGGGTTGCACGAATTTCTGACGAACATGCCGGAGTATGTGGAACTTGCCAAACAGCACGGTGTCTCGCTTGTAGATGTTCGCAAACCCAAGATTGTCGAGGAGATGGAGTATTGGTCAGGGCGGATTCACGACGTTCCGGCTCCGCGTATTGCCGTGATTGGGACGGATTGTGCACTTGGAAAGCGCACAACTGCTCGGTTCCTGATGCAAGCCTCGCGTAATGCGGGTTTGAAGGCGGAAATGATTTATACGGGACAAACAGGCTGGATGCAAGGCAGTAAGTACGGCTTCGTGTTCGATTCCACGCTGAACGACTTTGTTTCTGGCGAGTTGGAAACAGCGATTGTGAACTGTTATAACGACGTAAAGCCCGACGTGATGTTCCTTGAAGGGCAATCCGCGCTTCGTAACCCACTTGGTCCTTGTGGTGCAGAGTTTATTGTCTCCGGCGGTGCGAAACACGTTGTGTTGCAACACAGCCCTGCACGGCAGTGTTTCAAAGGCACAACCACGCCACTTCCACCGCTCAAAAACGAGATTGAACTTATCCGTTTTTATGGTGCAGAAACACTCGCCGTCACGCTCAACAATAGCGATTTGACGCTCGACGAAGCACGAAAATACCAACAACAATTCCGTGCAGAACTTGGTATTCCTGTCATCCTACCGATTGAAGACGGCGTAGATGAAATCATAACCCTCATTAAAACTCGCATTTTGGAACAAAAAGCATGAACATCAAACGTATCGCTGTCCGCAAGGAAAACCTCGAACTTACCCGCCCCTACACCATTGCGTACAAGACCACAAGCCACGTAGAAAACATGGTCGTTGTACTTGAGCTTGATAACGGCATTCACGCTATTGGCACGTGTAATCCGTCGCATTACGTGGTAGGTGAATCGCTGGAGGATTCGGAGCGCATTTTGACACACGCTGAAAACGTAGAGTGGCTTGTTGGACGAGACATTCGGACGATTCACAGGCTTTGCAGCGAAGTTTCTACGCGATTTCCCGTTACGCCCGGCGTTCGTGCTGCGCTCGACATTGTGCTGTGGGATGCCTTCACAAAATGGCTTGGTGTACCGCTTGTGGAGTTTTTAGGGCGCGAAGTCGAGAGTTTGCCTACGTCTATCACCATCGGCATCAAAAACGTAGCGGAAACACTCGCAGAGGCAAAGGAATATATTGAACGTAAATTTACGGTGCTGAAGGTAAAAACGGGCGAGTCGTTGGAAGAAGACGTGGAACGGCTTACAAAGCTGCGCGAGGTGCACGGCAGCAGCATCACAATTCGGATTGATTCCAATCAAGGATACAACGCCGCGCAGATGATTGAATTTTTTGAGAGAACGCGGAAGTTGAACATCGAACTTAACGAACAACCTATTCCTGTAAGCGCTCTGGAAGACATGCGATTGCTGCCGGAGGAAATTCGTCGCACTATTGCCGCCGACGAAACGCTTATTAGCCCTAAAGACGCGCTCAATCTCGTTCAGAAGCCAGCAGCGTGTGGAATTTTTAATGTCAAATTGATGAAATGCGGCGGTGTCTCGAAAGGGCTTGAAATCGCTCGCATTGCTGAAAACGCCGGCGTGGAACTGATGTGGGGTTGTAACGATGAAAGCATCGTAAGCATCACAGCCGCACTACACACGGCATTTTCCAGCGCAAACACTAAGTATATTGACCTCGATGGTAGCCTTGATTTGGCGCGGGATGTGGTTACGGACGGATTTATTCTTGAAAATGGCATTATGCGCCCGAACGACAAACCGGGTTTGGGTGTGGAAATAGTGTAACTCCTCGCCTCTACGTTTGTGGTGTGCCGCCCAAGAGCTTGCGAAGAATACGATTGAGCGGGTCTTCAACAAAGTAAAACAGTGCAATGGAGACGGCGATGACGGTAATAAATAGCACAAGAACAACATACATTACGCTTGTTTGGTCGGTCGTGAGTATTTGAAGAAGACCTGCAAGCGGACCCAAATGCAGCAAATAAAAGAGGTAGGAGCTTTTACCCAGAACGAGCATTGGCTTCGAGCCTAAAAAACGACTGACAGGCGTTACCTCACGCGCAAGCCCCCAAAGCAATATTCCAATAAATAATGGTAAAACAAGATTGTTCAATGCCAGTCCTGCGGTATGGAATAAACTAATCCAATGCGGATAGTCCTGAAAGATGGACATGCACGATACAATAATACTCATGCCCACGATACCACACCACGTCGCTGTGCCGTTCGGCAGCTTCAACTCCCGTGCGCGGCTTTTACCAGCCGTATTTGAGCGTTTCCGTGATTGCAAAACAAGACGTGCGGCAAACATGCCAACAAAAAACTCAAAACACCTGCCGAAAAAGGTGTATATGGCAACAAATTCAAATGAAGCACAGAATCCTCCCGGCGTACCTGCCAAAAGAACCCTCCCAATATATAAGAAAACCAGACCAACTGCATAGATACCCAAAATAGGCAACCAGAATTTTCCTTTGCGTTGTATCGTAAAAATAAGTGGTGCAAGAAAATAGAAACATTCCTCCACCGTGAGCGTCCATCCTTGAGGAATGCCGGTGAATCCTCCGTAGTCTTTAAAAAAACCATGCAAAAACGTAATATTGAGGAAAAATACAGGCGCATTGAATGTTGATTTTTGCACATACTCAACGACAAACGTCGCGCAGGTAAGCAGAAAGTACATTGGGTATATGCGTGCGGCTCGGTTGATGATATAGGTTTTCCACCACGCACCCGACAATGTTGACGATTCGTAATAACGGTAATAAATTAGAAACCCGCTGAGCACGAAAAATATGCTAACCCCGATGTGGAATTCATTGAGCAAACGAAATTTGAAGAACTGATAATGGTGAAAAAACACCAGAAACGCAGCAATGGCACGGATACCCGTGAGCGACGGAATAGTTAAAGACGGTTGTGCTTGAGCCATATAAACGTAATCGTAGAATATCAATAAAGGGGGAAAAGATACAATTTTGTCACGCTACATCCAAAAATGTGAAATCTTTTTGATTTTGCCGTGCGAACTCACGACGGATGTTGGCGTGGTCGGACTTGCGAAGGTGTGGGTCTGCTGCAACGAGTGAAAATGCCTCCGTGCGGGCAAGCGCAATAGCTTCACTGTCGCTTGCTAAGTCCGTAAACACAAATTCCGGCATGCCTGATTGCCGCGTTCCCATAAAATCGCCCGGTCCGCGCAATCGCAAATCCACTTCCGCAACTTTGAAACCATCGGTCGTTTCTTGCATCGTCTTGAGACGAATAATACACGACTTGCGCTCACTCTCCGCATTGTCACGTTTGCCAAGCTGAAATTTAAAATGGTCTTTGGTGGCAAGCAAACAGAACGATTGTTCGGCACCACGACCAACGCGCCCGCGAAGCTGATGCAACTGCGATAGCCCAAAACGTTCTGCGTTTTCAATAAGCATCACCGTTGCATTCGGCACGTCAATACCCACTTCCACGACCGTCGTTGCCACAAGAATGTGAAATTCCTTATTCTTGAACGCCTTCATTGCATCTTCTTTTTCGTACCAAAACATCTGCCCGTGCAACAAACCGAGTTTGAGGTCAGGGAACACCTCTTGCTGTAGATGTTCATAGTGCTCAACGGCAGATTTCGCCTCGACTTTTTCGGATTTTTCCACGAGCGGATAGACGATGTACGCCTGAAAGCCCTTTGTTACCTGCTCGCGGATGAAATCAAACACCTGTGACAGCTTACTCTCGAACACAACTTTGGTTTTAATCGGCTTACGATTTTTAGGTAATTCATCTATGACCGATACGTCCAAATCGCCATAGAGCGTCATCGAAAGCGTTCGCGGAATGGGCGTTGCCGACATAACAAGGATGTGCGGAGAGATTTCGGCGTTTGACGCTTGAGCATGAATGTCTTCACCAATGACCAATGGCAAATGACCATTGACACCTTTGGTAAACGACTGTGTCGCCTTTTTCTTGAGTTCAGCACGTTGCATCACACCAAAACGGTGTTGTTCGTCAATCACAACAAACCCAAGTTTGTTGTATTCAACGGTGCTTTGGAAGAGAGCGTGCGTACCGACCACGATATTTGCTTCGCCGGAAGCAATTTTCTCCGCAATTTCGCGCCGTGCGCGGACTTTTTGTCCACCAATAAGCTGCACAACATTCACGCCCGTGCCGCTAAGATAGCTTGAAAGTGTGTTGTAATGCTGTTCGGCAAGGATTTCCGTTGGAGCCATGAGTGCGCATTGGTAGCCGGAATCAATCGCCATGAGCATTGCCAGCAGCGCCACAATCGTCTTACCTGAGCCAACATCACCTTGCAAGAGCCTATTCATCGGTTCGGTAGATTGCACATCGGCGGCAATTTCGCGGAGAACACGCTTTTGTGCGCTCGTCAAATCAAAGGGGAGCGAATCAAGTAGCGCCCGTGCTTTGGGGCTTTTGGGGAGGATTGGCGGCGCTTTATCGAAGGTTTTTACGCCTTTGTGCCGCATGGCGAGCAGCAACTCAAAGAAAAAAAGCTCCTCGAATTTCATTCGCTCCCGCGCAGTAGCAAGTGTGGCGGGCGTTGACGGAAAATGCAACTGCCGAACGGCGGTTTGGAGGTCAGGGAAATTCAGCTTTGCAAGCAGTTCGGACGAAAGGGTTTCCTCGACGGATGGCAGTTCGGCATCAATTACGGATGCAATCAGGTTCCGCATGACGCGCATGGTCAAACCCGCGTCCTTCATTTTCTGCGTGAGGCGGTATTTGGGCAAAATCTGCCCTTCGCGATAAAGGTCGGCATCGTCCGGCTCAATCTTTTCGATTTCAGGATGATGAAACTGGATTTTCCCATATTCATACACGGGAACACCGCTTACAGCCAAGAGTTGGTCGGGTTCAAAGATTTTTTTGAAGTACGTCGCCTGCTGCCAAAACACGATTTCCGCCTTCGTGCCGCTATTGTCGTCGAGTTCAACGACGACCATTGAGCGGTTTTTGCCGTACACACGTTCGCGGACTTCCTTTACGAACACGACGACGGTGATTTCACCTTGCAATTTGATACTCTCGTCTGAAAAAGCATCTTGCTGTTGCGCGTTCAGCAGAGCCGTTCGCAGTTCACGGAGGGAAGGAATTGCATTGCGGTCAATGTACGAACGCGGGTAAAATCGCAGCAAATCTGCGGGTGCAAGCATACCTTCCAGCGCAAGCGCTTCGGCACGGCGCGGACCGATGCCCTTCATATACTGAAGTGGCGAAACATCTTTCGTACTGGCTTTGAGCGATTTTTGTTCCTGCAAGACGGGTGATTCTTTGAGTTCACTCATAGCATTCGTGCGACATTATCTATTAAAATCGTAATCGTCTTGGGTAGGGTGAACGCGGAAGGTGAATTCACTGGTGTATTTGCCAGTTCCATACGGTTGCCGCATTAACCGTTGGCAGCCAGTTCCGCAAAAAAATCTTCCAACCTGCGCCCGCCTACCTTTGGCGCAATACAATCTTGCGTCGCAACCCGGACTCCAAATTCTATCAACTCTGCAATGCGCCTGTTAAAGGGTTTTGCAATAAACGGTATTGCCTGAGCCGACCACACAGGAACGTGCATAATGGACGGTTTTTTACCAAGCGCTTTGAATGCCATTTCCACAATTTCTTGCCGCGAAAAGACATCTGGTCCTCCAAGATTGACTTCCTCTTGGGTGCTGTCGAGCGCATCCACACACGCTTCGGCAAGGTCGCGTTCGTGTATAGGATTAGTGCGCCACGTGCCTGAGCCAATAACCATACCTCGATTTAGCCGCGCTTGCTTCACAAATTCAGCATTGATGGAGAAAAAACCCGTTGGACGCATTACCGTGGAGGGAATGCCGGATTTTCGGAGTACATTCACAAAATGCTCGTGAGCATTGGTATAAGCTGTATTGAGTGAAGCGCCGCCAAAAACCGACACATACACGAATTTTTGCACACCGAATCTCTGCGCCTCCGTGAGCAAGTTCGCATTACCGCGATAATCCACATCGTTGAAGGAAATCTTATCGCTGAAATTGTTCAAATCCATACTTGCACCTGCAGCGGAAATCACCGCATCCACGCCATCGCAAGCAAACGTGACGGGGTATGTCAAATCACCCGAAAATATTTCGTCGGCAAGGTGGCGAAGCTGCCCAAGTTTTTCCGGATTGCGAGATAGTATGCGAACCTTGTAATTACGCTCTTTGAGGACAGTGACAATGTGCCGTCCGAGTTGACCGGTTGCACCGACGACGAGGATAGATTTCATCTGGTTTTGGGTTGATTGAAATGTGGAATGTCCCCTCAAGCACGTTACTGTATTGCTATAATAACCGATAGCAGCGAGATTACCAAACATAATGGCGTAAAAAGTCGTGTGTCCCAGTAAGCAAAATTCGTTGTGTGAACACTCTTAAACAAACCCACATACTTGAACTCACCAATACTGCGTAGCAGGAAGATTGCGACAATCGCCCAAATACCATACGCACTCCACACACTGAGTATGCTAAAGGGTGCGCCGAACTGCACAATGTTTGCCCGCAATAGCACAACACTGGCAAAGCCCATCAATCCAAGCGCAACGGCAATAGTTTCCAACGGGCGTGGCTTGAACGTTTTTGCGCCGTTACTATTTTGTCGCTCTGGCACGACCGAAATCCGCGTAAGCCCTATACCCCAACCAAATGCCCAACACCAATGAAACCCCGAAAGCACGAGGAATAGAAGTGCGAGAATTATAGCTGTAATGATAACCATAACGACCTTATAGATTCGATTGATGTTTTTATTGTGTTCTTGGCAGTGACCGTTCCTCTAACGTCAGAAAGTGAAATCCATATCATTACGGATTGTCAATAGTGACGCTCTTGAATGTAAGAACACCCACACCGCGCTGCGTTGTCAACCACGGACCTTCGTACACAACCGTCATACCGTTGTAATACATATTCGGCAGATACGACAGTTTATGGAGATTGCCGTCCATCGGCTGTTTGAGCGTGAGCCGTACCTTATTACCAACAGCAACAACATTTTCCACAATGCCACTTTTGCCATCTACGAAAAAATATTCTTTTATGGGAGTATTCACTACTCCCCCGACCGTATCGTGAGGCACAATAAGCGTTGTCGTGGTTGAAGTAGCAAAGTCCAGCACAATTTCCCTGCGTTCTTTTGTTACGAACGATGCTTTTTTGAGGTTAGGTGAGCCAATACCAGCTGTGTCGCTCGAACCGTAAAAATCACGAGCCATCAAACGGAATATTTGTGTGCCGAGCGCTTTGTAGCCTTCTGGCGAGTAGTGGCAACCATCATGTCCGGGTACAGCCACCGAAGCACACACTTCAACTTTACTAAACCCACCCAAACCACGTTGCATATCACGCAAAGAGTCTTGATCCTGTTGCCCACAATCGGAAGGGCGAATCTGTACAAGATAGATTTTTTTGAGTGCGGAATAATCCTCTTTCCACCCACGATGCAAATCAATAAAGCGCTCAAAGTAATTAGGAACGGCATCCGATTCTCCTTGATACCAAACGAGTGCTTTTATTGAAGAGAGTACCCCGGCTTCACGTGTACGCAAAAGTGTGCGTCCATACAGCGTAAATGGATCAAATGGACGCTGTTTTATCCGTAAATGCTGCTCTATGGTGGAAGCGCCCATACCGCCGTTAATAATACAAACGGGGATTTTATATTGCGAAGCAATGGAACTTCCTATTTGCAATCCCACAGCACCAACACCACCGATTTTATCTTCATTGCCAGCATTTGCCATTGCCCACATATTATCACCAATTCCCCAATTAAACGTCCGCAGGAAGCGGCGCTCCGGCGCGTTCCACGTTTCGCCAAGCATGATATTGGATTGACCACTTACCAAGAGGGCATCGCCACAAACAATACTATCACGCACGGCAAGCACCGTGTCCTTGGTGGCATTTTTTACACCCAAACGAAGGCTATAATTACTCAGCTCCGCATGGATTTTAGGCTGGAAGGAAAATGCTGCTTTCCCATCTTTGCTTGAAAGCGTTGCTGCTAATCGTTTGTAAGCAACGTTGTTTTTCTGGATATCGACATACACGGAATCATAGACAACGGCAGGGCTGTTAATCGTTCCCTCTATCAGCATGGTCGCGGAATCTTGTGCATCGCGCGGATAAAATTGCAACGAACGCGGGAATGCCGACCCAGAGACGAGCAGCGTAGTAGGAGCGTTACAATATTTGGAAATAAGGTTGTAAATGGCATTATTACCAAGTGTGAGCGCTTTTTGGAAATCCTCACACGCTCCTACGGTATCGCCCGTCATAATCCGTGTTTGCCCACGAAGCGCATATGTAGAAACAGACGTGTAATTTTGTTCATTCATCCTAGCGCTCACAGCCGACGTATTATTCAAAAACCCTTGAATATCTTGCGGGTTGCGTTTGAGTACCTCGTTGTAATCAGCAACGGCACGATTGTAGTCTTTGAGCGATTGCCAAGCCATTGCACGGTTGAGGTATGACGGGGTGTAATTAGAATCCATGCTCAGAACTACGCTATGATCTTCAACCGCCCCACGATAATCGCCGCTATTAAATTTAAGAACCGCACGATTAGAGTATCCTAATAGAAACTTTGGATCTAGCCTAAGCGCATGACTCAAATCTTCTATGGCTCCTTTAAAGTCCTTCATATCTGCTCTGACTGTACCTCGATTGACATAACAATCTATATATTGAGGATTCAAACGAATCGCCTCTGTGTAATCTTTCTCGGCATCCTTGATTTTTTCTAAATAGCGATTAGCATTGCCACGAACAAAATACGATTGTGCTGACCGATTGTCCAAATGAATTGCTTGCGTCACGTCAGCTACAGCATTCGTATAATCCTTGAGAAAAACTCGCAGCGTCCCACGCTGTAGATACGCATCTTCATTTTTGGTATTAAGTTGAATAGCTTCTGTAAAATCACGATACGCTTCGGCGAGACGTTGAGCATTAAAATAACATTTGCCACGCGCAGTCAGCAACACGCTTCTGGCGTTTTTATTCGCAGCCGGAGCTAACTGTAACGCCGTATTCACATCACTCAACGCTTCATTAGGGTGCCGGAGCTGTAGTTGAGCAATCCCACGATTCACATACCCATCAATGTTTTTTGGGTCAAGTTGGAGTACCTTGGTAAAACCTTCTACCGCACCTTGATAATCACCCGCAATCATTCTTGCAGCTGCCTTTTTAAATACTTCTTGCACAGCCTTCGTTGAGGCTTGTTGCGCTGATGCCCAATATATGTTTATCAGGAAAAGCGAGCAGATAACAGCCACAAAAGAGATGACCGATTTCATTACTATAGACTGTGTGATAGACCGAATTTTCGATTGAGTATAGTTCATTGAGCGTGAAATAATAAAAAGTAGTAGTGAGCTTCGTTATGATACTGCCTCAAACGTTGGCTTTGCCGAGCCTGTCTTCCAGATGCGGCGAACCAAGCGATTAAGCGGGTCTTCGATACACAGGAACAGAATAATGGAAGCAACGTTGAGTAACACAAATTGTGCGATGTATTGAATTGTTGTTACAGGCGTAAATGTAGCTGGACAGACTACACGAGCTATCAGCGCTTGTGCAACACCCATATGGATAAGGTAAAAAATATACGAACTCTTTCCCAATAACACCATAAAGCGCGTGGCGAGAAATCGCTGCACAACGGTTCGCTCGCGGACAAGTCCGAAAAAAAGCAGCGCGTAGCACACGGGAAGAGCAACGTTATTCAAAACCATGCCGAGCGGATGCTGGATGCCGTAACGATACTCTGGTGATTGCAATGTGGACATGAGCCATAACGAGCCTATTATGCCGCTAAGCGCTATCCACGTGAATCGTCCGCGTTCCTGCGGAACAGCATATAAACGGCGTTCAGCCATATATTTTGCCAGGAACATACCCGCAAAAAACTCAAAACAGCGACCAAAAAACGTGTACGTTGCCATAAAATGAAAGCCTTCAAAAAAGCCCATTGGATTCAAACCCATACCATTCGCTATGCCTCCAACTGCCATCAATACTACTCCAATGAGATATATTCCCAAAAGTGGCAACCAGAAATTCACACGCCGAAATAACAGAAACAGCACGGGGGCTGAAAAGTAAAAACACTCTTCCACCGTCAGCGTCCAACCCTGCGAAATACCGGACATGTACAACTCGTTTGAAAATCCACGAAAAAAACTCAAATTTAATATCCAAAGTAAAACACCTGCGTCTCCGTGACGAAGCGCACGGTTAAGTAACGTTGCACATGTGAGGAGAAAATACATGGGATAGATACGCGCCACGCGGTTTTTGGTATAATTTCCCCACCACGAGCGTTCAAACGTACAAGATTCGTAGTACCGTTGATAAATCAAAAAACCACTCAACACAAAAAACAACCCCACACCGGTGTGTAATTCTAATGTCATCCGAAACAATGCTGACGGCAATATCTCCTGCCCCGTCGGAAAATGATGCACATACACCATAAACGCAGCAATCGCACGGATGCCGGTAATTTGTGGAATATAGGAAGAATCGGACTGGTTGCTCATCGCAGTTTTTAGTGCAGTTTTGTTGTTGCCGCAATCCTCAGAGGCAAATACATTTAACCAAAGACTTTGAATTTACGACAAATTCCGCAAAGGTTTGATATGCAATTTCGCATTGCTGCCGTCCGCCTTGGTAGAGCTTTATTTGGTTTCTTGACAAAAAAGAGTAGGTGCAATAGTAGAATAAAAGAAAAATGTACTATATTTAAAGCCTGTTTAGTTTATTCTAATGTAAAAAATTCTGCTATAAATTCCATAATCGTTTCACGAATTAGGTACGAGGAGACTATCCCATGAGACTTAATCCGAAGGTCAACCGCACAACGTTCAACTACAGGTTTAATCTTACGTTTAGCCGCACAGTGCTTGCTGGAGTGGCAGTGATTGCCTTACTTGCTACAGGCTGCGGAGCAAGTAAAATCACCGAAGAGCAGCTTTCACAAATCCGCGAACTCCGCAAACAACAAACGGCGCTCAACGACAAAATCAAAGCCACACAGGGCGACATTGCCCGTCTTGAGTCTGAAATTGCCGACCGCCAAAAAGCAGTCAATAAATGCAAAGAGGATAAAGCCGCCGTAGAACAACGTTTGGCTCAGTGGCCTAATGTCTGGCCCGACGCTGCATCATCCGCCGACAGCACCAAAACCACACCCAAGAAGAGTAAATAACCATCATCTCGGTGTCGAAGTATTTATAGAAAAACACGTTACTCCCAACTCAATCACATAGCATTATGAAGAAAACACTTGTTGTTCCAGTCGTGATGCTCACGCTGGCAACATGGAGCGTACAAGCGCAAGCACAACAAAAACAAGTACCGCTCGACCCAAACAAGCCTGATGAGCAACTCACCAAAGAAGAAGGTGATGTTCGGATTAAAGACCTCAGAGATAACGTAACAAACCTTGAAGCACAACTGAAGCAAGTCAACGATAAAGCCGACAAAGCGCGATTAGATTTGCCCAAACTTCAACAACAGCTTGCCGATTGCGAAAACTCTCTTTATGTGCTTATAGGCGCAACCAAAGAAGATGTTGAAAAATTCCGTCAGCGCTTAGGAATCCTTGAAGGCAAAGTCCGTGAGATGAAACAACTCTCCGAAGACCAATTGCTCGAACGTCAAGACCAAGTGAAATCACTTGATGATGAGTTGACCGCACTTCGCAAAGAGAAAATCGCCGTCCTACCAGAATTTTACCCCCGCGTTCTCGCGCTCGGCAACGAGATTAAAAGCCTCTATCGCGAAAAGAAGGTCAAAGGTTATACTGTTGGTACATGGTCCGAAAATCGTGAGTGTTTATGGAATATTTCCGCACGGCAGGAAATCTATAACGACCCGTTCCTTTGGCCCAAAATCTGGGTTGCAAACAAAGAGATCATCCGCAATCCTGACATCATCTTCCCAGGACAGCAATTGCAAATTCCGGCAAAAACAGAAAAAACAGACGATGAAGTTAAGGCAGAACGCAAGTATTACCGCACGAAGCGCATCACGCTTGACAAAAACGGCAATCCGCAATTGCCCATCAGAACAAACGGTGCGAATAACTAATTTCGTGTGCTGTAATATTTCAGCCACGTTCGTATTTTTGTAAGCGAAGTTTTCCGTCCCGTTTCTTGTTGAAACGGGATTTTTTATTGCCTTTATGAATCACTTTTAGCGCAGAATTGAGCCCTAATGAATCAGCGCTTCGTTTGTTTGTTTCTTGCTGTGATGTTGTCTGCTGCCCCCGGCGCCATCGCTCAACAATCCTTCCGATACGATGTGAAAAACGGAATTGATGTTGTGGTCAGCCAAAATTTTTCAATGTTCCAAAATCAGAAAATTACGCTCGTCACAAACCAAAGCGGCAGAATGCGGACATTAGCTTCGACGCTTGATGCGTTTCTGGCGGCAAAATCATGCAAAGTTATTTCTGTGCTAACGCCAGAACACGGCTATTACGGGTTAGCACGGGCGGGCGATGCTGTGCAGGATACCGATGTGATTTACGGCATCAACTCGTTCTCACTTTACGGCAAAACGCGCCGTCCCACCAAAGCCATGCTCGCCGCTTGTGATGCCGTTGTGTTCGATATTCAAGACGTTGGGGTTCGCCCCTATACCTATCTCGGCACTCTGTATAACGTGATGGATGCTTGTGCAGAGTTCGGCAAACCGCTTACAATCTTGGATAGACCGAATCCACTCGGCGGAAAAATCATGGACGGCGCAGTGTTAGACACAACGGTTGCCTCGTTTGTGGGGATTATACCGATTCCCTACGTTCACGGCTGTACGTTGGCTGAATTAGCTCAACTCATCAACGGTGAAGGGTGGCTTCCGCACGACAGCACAGGCAAGCCGCGCAGATGCCAGCTTACGGTGGTTAAAGCAGAAGGTTGGCAACGCTGGATGACGTGGGAAGACACCGATTTTCAGTGGATTCCAACCTCGCCACACGTACCCAGCATTGATGCGGTGCGTGGAATGGCAGTCATAGGGCTGTTAGGCGAGTTATCGCTGTTTAGCGTAGGCGTAGGTTTTACTTCTCCATTTCAATTGCTTGGCTCACCACTTTTAAACCCTGACCTCGTATTAGAAGCACTTCGACGAACACCAATGAATAGTTTGGCGCTTGTACCCACGCGCTTCCGTCCGTTTTACAATAAATTTGCTAACACGGATTGCAATGGCATTTTGCTCACGTTTTTCCCCGATGCAACACGCTTCCGTCCGTTTACAGCGGGTTTGGAGCTGATGCTTGCCTTGCGGGCGGTGCATCCTGAGTTCTTCGCACCAAAATCCATCACCGACAATCTCCGCTCGATGTTTACCAAAGTAGCGGGCAGTGATAAGCTCTTCGACCTTTTGTTCGTGAAAAAATCCCCTGACGAAGAAGTACGGAAATTCGCCACCAAAGGCGTGAAGGAGTTCGGCGAGTTGCGAAAAAAATATCTTCTGTACGACTAAGCCCCACGTACAAGGTGCTGAAAACGCCATGATATAAAAAGCCCGTACCGAAGATAATTCAGTACGGGCTTTCTCAATTTAAAGAGCATCGTTTGTGATTACAGCGCTGCAAAGTAGTATTCGCGGTTCATACGAGCGATATTGTCCATCTTTATCTCCTTCGGACAAACGGCTTCGCATTCGCCGTGATTAGTACAGTTGCCAAAGCCAAGTTCATCCATAGCACGAACCATATTCGCCACGCGGTTTTTACGCTCGACTTGCCCTTGCGGAAGCAAAGCAAGGTGCGAGATTTTTGCGCTTGCAAAAAGCATTGCCGAAGCGTTCGGGCAGGCAGCTACACACGCACCACAGCCAATACACGCTGCCGCATCCATCGCTTTGTCGGAAGACTCTTTTGCAACGGCGATTGCGTTGCCATCCGGCACACCGCCCGTGCTGACCGACACGTAGCCACCGGCTTGGATAAGAAGGTCAAATGACGTGCGGTCAACCACTAAATCCTTGATTGGCGGGAATGCCCGCGCCCTCCATGGCTCAATCACAATCGTCTCGCCATCACTGAATGAACGGATATGGGTTTGGCACGTAGTGGTGTGTTCATCCGGTCCGTGAGCATAGCCGTTGATCATCAGGCTACACGTACCACAGATACCCTCGCGGCAGTCGTGGTCGAACGCAACGGGTTCTTTACCTTCGTGTGTGAGTTGTTCATTAAGCATATCAAGCATGTCAAGAAACGACATTTCCGTTGAAACACCGCTCAAATCATAATTCTCAAAATGACCTTTGGTAGTGCTGTTTTTCTGCCGCCATACTTGCAGATGTAAAGCGATGGTCTTGCCGCTATGACCATCGGAGTGTCCATTGATGGAACCGTTTGTTGTAGCCATTATTTGTAGCTCCTTTGCGTAAGTTTGACGTTTTCAAAGACAAGTTGTTCAACATGACGTGTCGGTGTTTTGCCATAGCCGTTAAATTCGTACGCCGCAACGTGGGCAAAGTTATCGTCGTCGCGTTTTGCCTCGTTTTCCTCAGTTTGGTGTTCTTCGCGGAAGTGTCCGCCACAGCTTTCCTCACGTAACAACGCATCGTGAGCAAACATTTCGCCAAATTCGAGGAAGTCCGCCACACGCCCAGCACGCTCCAATGTTTGGTTAAAATCATCACCTGAACCTGTTACAGCAACGTTTTGCCAGAATTCCTCGCGGATTTCGGGAATGCGTTTTAGTGCGTTGTTCAAACCCTCTTTATTTCGTGCCATACCACAATCATCCCACATAACTTTGCCAAGCTCTTTGTGGAACGACAGCACCGTGCGATTGCCTTTGATAGAAAGCAGTTTGTTGGTACGTTCGTTCACGGCGGCTTCCGCTTCTTTGAATGCGTCGTGATCGGTTGTGACGGGTTCAGATTTTGTACTACCGAAATAATTGCCGAGCGTATAGGGAATCACGAAATATCCGTCTGCTAAACCCTGCATCAGCGCACTTGCGCCCAAGCGGTTTGCACCGTGGTCGGAGAAGTTTGCCTCGCCCAATACGAACAATCCCGGAACATTGCTCATCAAGTTGTAGTCCACCCACAAGCCACCCATCGTGTAATGCACAGCCGGATAGATTTTCATAGGCGTTTCATATGGATTTTCCGCCGTGATTTTTGCGTACATATCGAACAGGTTGCCGTAGCGGTCGCGGATGGTGTGTTCACCAACGCGCTTGATAGCATCAGCAAAATCCATATACACCGCCATGCCGCCGCTCACACCGCGCCCCTCATCGCAGACCGCTTTTGCATTGCGCGAAGCCACATCGCGTGGAACGAGGTTGCCAAACGACGGATACTTGCGCTCAAGGAAATAATCGCGGTCACTTTCAGGAATCTCCTCCGGGCGACGTGTCTCACCTTTGCTCTTTGGAACCCAAACGCGACCGTCATTCCGCAAACTCTCACTCATCAGCGTGAGTTTGGATTGGTCTTCGCCGTGAACTGGAATACACGTCGGGTGAATCTGCGTGTAGCATGGGTTCGCAAAAAACGCGCCTTTGCGGTGTGCACGCCATGTTGCCGTCACGTTTGAGCCTTGCGCGTTGGTCGAAAGGAAAAACACGTTGCCGTAACCGCCCGTACAAAGTAACACTGCGTCTGCTACGTGGCGTTCAACAGCCCCTGTAACCAAATCACGAGTAATAATGCCTCGTGCAGTGCCGTTAATCACCACAAGCTCAAGCATTTCCGTGCGCGAGTGCATTTCCACCGTACCTAAGTGGATTTGACGCTCCAATGCACTGTATGCGCCAAGCAGGAGTTGTTGTCCGGTTTGCCCACGAGCGTAGAACGTCCGCGATACTTGAGCGCCGCCGAAGGAACGGTTATCAAGCATTCCACCGTATTCCCGTGCGAACGGCACACCCTGCGCCACACACTGGTCAATGATGTTCACGCTCACCTGTGCAAGACGGTGAACATTTCCCTCGCGGGCGCGGTAATCGCCGCCTTTGATGGTGTCGTAGAACAAACGGTAAATGCTATCACCGTCGTTACGGTAGTTTTTTGCCGCATTGATACCGCCTTGCGCCGCAATGCTGTGCGCCCTGCGGGGGCTGTCTTGAAAACAGAACGTCTTGACGTTGTAGCCCATTTCTGCGAGCGTCGCGGAGGCAGCCGCACCCGCCAAACCTGTTCCCACCACAATCACGGAGAACTTGCGGCGGTTAGCAGGGTTCACGAGTTTTGATTCAAACTTGTGTTTATCCCATTTCTCAGCTAAGGGACCACTTGGAACTTTGGAATCCAACATAGTTTTCCCAATTAAAATTAATAAAATTAAAAAGTATGAATTGAAGTCTTCTTGTATATTTCCTTGTTAATCGCATCGCCAAATGACCAAGTGGCTACTAACCGCCTTGTCCGTGCTTCACAAGCATGAACAGCGCAATAGCACTATAACCGACGGCAATCACAATACCGTAAAGAATGCTAATTTTTTTCAAAAGCGGCGTGTACTCGCGGTCATAAAACCCGAGCGATTGGAATGAACTTTGCAAACCATGACTAAGATGCAACCCTAATACCAATGCGGACACCACGTAGAACGTTGCCCAAATCGGATTTGCCAGCACGTTTGCCACAATGCCGTAATCTTCCATGCTGTCAGCCACTTGTGGAAGAATGCCAAAACGAATATTTAGCAAATGAAGAACGAGAAATAGAATAAAATACGTGCCGGTATATGCCATCGTCGAGGAACCAAGCGTAGCACCGCCGGCAGCCTTTTTCACGGCATAACCTTCGGGACGAGCACGGCTGTTTTGCACCGCAAGTACCAAGCCCATCACAATATGGACAATAAAGAGCGCCGCAAGGCTAAGTTCAATAAAACGAAAGGCAGGAAGATGATGCAGAAATTCGCCGTAGGCGTTAAATTGATCTTCCCCTCGAAACACCAGAAAATTCCCCGTCATATGGACGAGCGCAAAACCGCATAGCAACAAGCCCAAAACGCCCATTACCTGCTTTTTGCCAATTGAATACTTGAAAAACTTATCAAAAGCACTCACAATAACCTCCCAAGAAAAAATAATACAAAACTGAAACAGTAGAGTGTATTCCGAATTATTTGCAGGTCTGTCACATCTCCCCCAGCCTTTGCTATAGTAAGCTCCAGCAGACATTCAGAGGTCGCTTGTGGTCTGGATTCTCACCTTCGCGGGAATGACAGAAAAAAGTATTCGGAATAAACTCCAATGAAAACAACGAATGAATAAGCATAGTTCCGATTGTATCTTTCATACATCGTTTCAAATTTGAAAATACAATTTACGTGGTAGTAACCAGACATAAAACGTCAAAAGGTGAGAGTCGTAAGAAAAATCCCCCATTATTCTCCGATCTCTATGTTCTCTCTTCACGATCATCATTGCCGAGCAACGCACGAATTGGCTCAAGATGGCGGACAAAGAGTTGCAGCAAAATAAGATACACCAATACCGTAAAGATAGATTGTTTTTCGTTGATGATGGGAATTTGCATCAGCATCTGCACGAGCGGCTCAGGAACATTATACATCAAAATCGCCACGCCGCAAATCGCCACCATACTTGCCGCATGGACATCGCGCCGAATAACGAAGTAGCCCGTAAGCCACATCAAAACAAAAAGCGCTGCCGGAAGCGGGTTTGCAGCCAGCATCACACCTGCTGCCGGAGCCAAGCCACGCCCGCCACGCATTTTCTGGAAGATGCTGTAATTGTGTCCTAGTACAACAAATATTCCGCAAAGCATCGGAGCCATAAACGTCGTGGTTCCTAATGCAGCGCCAATAGCCACGCCCGCCCGCACCGCCAAAAAACCTTTGGCAATATCAATCACCGCCGTTAGTACGCCCACCCACTTTTGCCCGCTCACGCGGTACGCGTTCATAGCGCCAGCGTTGCCGGAGCCTTCGGTAAGGACGTTTTTTTGGGATGTGAAGGACGTGAGTAAACGTGCCGTTGGGAAGGCACCGATCAGATAACCCGTGAGAACACACAAAATTTGAAGCAAGATATTCATTACTTGAATTCAACTTATGAAAAAGACTTGATGGAAAGACAAAAAAAAACTGGACATTTGCAATTTACATAATTGCATTGAAACGGCACGAAAGGAAGCCGCCGTACAGTAAAAATGTTAAGACTTAATAATATCAATCAATTTCCTTTCAATGTAATGAACCAAAAGTGTATTTTTGCCCTTCTTGGTATGTGGAATGTTGGCAATCAATTCTCTCTCATTTTTTATTTTTTTACAGGAGTCGTTATGAAAAGAAGTGTACTGCTTGCTACGGCAGTCGTAGCATTGCTTCTTGCGTTGTCACCGTTTGCAGGATACGCACAGCTCACAACTGGCGCTATAAGTGGCACGGTTACAGATAAGCAAGGTAAACCGCTTTCGGGCGTTCGTGTGGCGGCTACGCACGAACCGAGCGGCACGAAATATGGTTCTATTACTGGTTCAACGGGTCGTTATACCATACCCGGATTGAGAACCGGCGGTCCGTACACCGTAAAATTTTCGTCCATTGGATTGAAAGAAGAAGCCTTTGGCGATATCTTTGTTCAGCTTGGCAATCCGTACGCACTGAACGCAGGGATGTCCGAAGGAGATGTAAAACTTGCTGACATTGTGGTAATATCACAAAGAAATAAAGTGATGAGTAATGAACGCACCGGCGCGTCAACAAACGTAAGCAGAGAGGTTATCAACGCTGTGCCGACCCTCAGCCGCAACATTGTGGATATTGGCAAGACCGACCCACGCTCTAATGGTCGTTCTTTTGGTGGGCAAGACGACCGCTTGAACAGCCTGACGATTGACGGGTCAGTGTTTAATAATACTTTTGGTTTGGCTTCGACACCAGCTGGTCAAACAGGTCAGTCGCCCATTTCGTTGGACGCTATCGAGGAAGTGCAGATTAACGTTGCTCCCTATGACGTGCGTCAAGGCGGTTTTACAGGCGCTGCCCTGAGTGCTATCACGCGCAGTGGCGATAATGAGTTTCGTGCTTCAGCATTCTACACTCTCCGTAACGATGGCGTTACAGGCAAACATGCTGACACAAATAATTTTAATACGTTACCCACTAACCAGAACAATTTCAATTCCTACCAAGTTGGTTTCCGCGTAGGCGGTCCGATTATTGAGAACAAGCTGTTTTTCTTTTTGAATGCCGAGCGTGAGGAAAGAAGTTCTCCTGCAACGACCTTTCGTGCTGCCCGCCCTGGCGATGTAGCTGGTACGGGTACAGTTGTTCGCGCAAGTGCTACACAGCTTGATGCGCTCCGTCAGTTTTTGATTACCAATTATCAATATGATCCGGGCGTGTATGAGGGCTACGACCTCAAGACGTTTAGCAATAAAGCGACAGCGAAATTCAACTACAACATTGACGACAATAATAAAGCAAGCCTTCGGTTCCAGTACCTCCGCTCGTCGTCAGATC
>JANYIG010000229.1 GCA_025358765.1 Candidatus Kapaibacterium sp. | reverse complement strand
GTACGATTGTTGCTCGTCAGCACGAGCCGGGGGACTACAGTCTGCGGGTGAATGTTAAGGGGTTGGCTTCCGGTGCCTATTTGCTCGTGTTGACCACTCCAAGCGCTCGTTTGACCCAATCCCTTGAGGTGGTGAGGTGAGAGGTAAAAACGGGGGCTATAATTGCATTCTATGGTTTATTTTTTATTATTTCAACGAGGAGGTTCTATGAATTCAAGTGTTTACGCGAGTTCTGCGTTTCACCGCCGATGGCAAGCGGTTATCAGCGCGGGCATAGTTTTGGTTGTGGTCGTGTTTGCAGCAACACCAGTGTTATTGCGGGCGCAGGGCGATGAATTGTTTAAGGTGATAGCTTGCAAAGGCAAAATTACGCTGCAACGCACAAAAAAGCCCGTAGCCATTGGTGCATCGCTCAACAGCGCAGACCAGTTGAAATTGGAAGGCGCAGTGTATTTAGGGTTGGTACACAAAAGCGGCAAGGCGATTGAGTGGAAGCAAGAAGGAACCTTGGCAATGGCGGATTTATTAAAACAAGTGTCCACCAAACAAACCACGATGGATAAACTTGTGGGCTTTGTGGTGCAATCCGTTATGGGTGCAAACGATCATAAATCGGAAGTATCAGGCAGCGTTGAACGTGGCTCTGTCACTGGTGTACGCATGTTGTTGCCGCGGACATCGAAAATTATTGACCCTGACATTACGTTCACCTGGTCTGGCTCCGATGGCAAGCAAAATCCTACCTACGAGTTCACTATTACTGATGCGGCACGGAATGTTCGTTTCAAACGCGAAGTGAATGACACAAGTTTAACGCTCAGTACGCAAACATTAGGCTTAAAAGCTGGTCAATGCTACTATTGGAGTGCAGTGCAGATAGATTCATCTTCGCCTTTTGTGTCTGCACCATCGTTTGAAAGCTATTGTATCTACCCGCTCGGCGAGGCAGATGTGGCTTCCATCAAAGCACAATTGGCTGAACTCCAGCAATCAAGCGCTACGGGTGTAAAAGCCAGCGCATTGGATAACCTCGTTACGGCTATGCTTTACGAGCAAAACGGTTTGACGTATCGCGCCTTTGGTGCGTACCGCGAGGCTCTTGCGTCCATGCAAAGCACCGGTGGTGATGTTGAGGTGGTTCAACAAGCATACACGCAGTTTTTGCGTCGCATCGGCATTGATGCTGCAACGCAGAAATTGATAAAGTAGGAAAATACAGAACAGCGATGATAAAAAAGCCGTTTTTATGCTTGTTACAGCATGGAAACGGCTTTTTATATTATTTGGAAAACCGCACTTCTACACGGCGATTTTTCGTACGCCCTACCTCGCTTGTATTGTCGGCAATGGGAACGGTGCTTCCGTAGCCACGAGCTTTCATGTTTTTCGCCTCGCAACCATTTTTAACTAAATACCGAACAACAGCTTCGGCGCGGTGTTGCGATAGTTGAAGGTTGTTTGCCGCCACGCCGATGTTATCTGTATGCCCGGCAATTTCAAGTTTTTGATCCGGTACGCGCTTGAGCATGGTCGCAAGGCGGTTGAGTTCAAGAAAGGATGATTCTTTCAGATTTGCGGAACCAAAACCGAAAAAGATGTTATTGATAGGAGCCGTGCCTCCATCGGTGAGAACAGTTTCAAATTGCGCCATAACAACGTCTGGCTCTTGAATCGTACTATCAGTTGGGCTAATCAGCTCTCTGTTCCGTGAAACGGGATAATATCGGGCTTTCTCGAAATAATATCCGTAGCGTTTTCCAGCAGGAAGCTCCAGGCGGTAGGTTCCATCAGAGTTCGTGGTTACTTCGCCAATAAGGTCGTTTTCCTGCAAATCCTCCCAACGCAGTTTTGCCACAAGGGGCTTGCCTGTGCTATCCACCACGCGCCCTTGCAGTACAATCGTCGCCGCAAACCCTGTTCCCACAACCCGCAACAATGCAGGCGAACCCGATCCTGCATAATCAAACGCAAGACTGCTGGCGGTGCGCCCGCGCTCACGTGGAGAGAATCGGAGCGTCAGATTCAGCCACCCACCCGCCGCGAGCGTGAATCCATCGGCATTGCGCGGCAGAGCAAATCGCGCCGTATCTGCCCCCAAACGCCGAACAGCCCTGATGCGAAGCGGTGCAGACGTTGTATTTCTGAGTAACGCCGTGATGATTGTATCTTTTGTTGCCCCAACCGAGACTTTCCCGAAGTCCACCAGCGTAGAGGCAAGCATCAGCGCGGGAATCATGCCTCGACCACGAATAGTCTGCCGAAGTGTGTCTGCACCGGTAAAAATGAGCAGCCCCGTGCGGCGTGTGCCTTGAGCAGAAGGTTTGAAGCGGAATTCTAAGGATTTTGACGATTTTGGCTTTATCGTAAATGGTGGTGGTGTGGAAACAAGCGCAAATTCATTGGGGTTGGAAAACTGAATTCCTTGAATCGAAACGGGGTAGTTGCTGGTGTTTCGCAGAAAACTTGTAAACAACGAATCTTTTTGCGCCCCCACTTGTGTGTTGTTAAAAACAATGTCAATCGCTTCGGCTTTGGGTTTAATAATGCTGAAAACGTGGTCGGAAATATCCATCTGACGTGGTACGGAGTAGGTTTTCCACAACATCGCGGTGCTGTCTGTGCTGGAAGTGGCAATAAAATTTCCGTCGTTGCTTACTGCCAGCGATTGCACTGTGCCGGAGTGAGCGCCAAACATGGAAGTCAATTCAAATTGCTCCATAACTTGACCTTTGACGGTTTGTGTTCCGAATTTCCACATACAGGAGGTTTGGTCGGAGGACGTAGTGAATAAACGGCGGCGTTTGGAATCCCAAACAAGCGATGTGATGCTGCTCGCATGACCCGCGAGCGAATCCACCATCGTGCTATCCAGCAAAAATCCACCTTTGGCAATGGCTCGCCGGACGGGTTCGCGGTCGCCATTGCGGTACACCATATCTTGCCACCACTGGTCTCTGGCTGCTGTGAGCCAAATACCAACCACGCCGTCGTCGCCCGCCGTTGCTATCTGCGAACCGTTGTAAAGCCAGACGGCAGACCGTACAGCGCCTTTGTGGCTAATGAGTTTGCGCTGAAGTTTGCCGCGTGTGGCATCCCAGATACACGCCGTTGAATCCGACGAAAGCGTGATAATTTCTGTGCCGTTCGGACTCCACGAGGCATCGTTAATAGCGCCGTTGTGTTCGGCAAACGTGTAAATGCGTTTGCCGGTGACGGCATCCCACACAACCGCCGTTCTGTCAGCGGATGCGGTCATAATGCGCTTGCCGTCGGGACTCCACGCTGCTGCGGTGACGGCTTGTTTATGGGCGTTTATCGTCAACTCAAGTGTTCCAGTTGTTGCGTTCCACACCGTTATTATGCCGTCGCGTCCGGCAGTCACAACCCTTGTACCATCGTTATTCCATGCAGCACCCATCAGAGGCTGGTTGTGGGTGAGCGTAAAAAGGTTTACGCCACCGTCCATGTCCCAAATACGCGCAGTGCCGTCGGGCGATGCCGTCAAAAGTTTTTCTGCGTCAGGGCTCCACACCGCGCTTACAATCTTGTCAGTATGACCACTCAGCGTCATAATTGGTTCGGCAGAAGCCGTATCCCACACGCGCAAGGTTTTGTCGTAGGATGCCGTCACAATCTGCCCGCCGCGTGGTCGCCAAAGGACAATCGGCACCGAGCCTTCGTGACCAGCAAATGTACGAGGTTTTTGCCAGCGTGGAAGCTGTGCAACTTTGACCAATACTTGATCGGAGGTAACTTTGGGAACCGCCCATTTGCCGGAAAAATTCGATTCCGGTTTGCCCGTCCGATTCCACGTTTTGCCGCCGTTCACGCTGTATTCGAGCGTAACTTTTTCTTGCGGCAACACTCCCGTCCATGTTATCACGGTGTCGGAGCCTGCAAGCAAGGTTTCACCACCATTGGGCGATAATATTTTGAGTGTCGGTCGGATTGCTTCTTTGCCCGGAAAATTGCCCACCGCATAAAAGCTGGTGTTGCCGCAGATGTCTGTTTGCGCCGTGAATTGCCCAAACACAAAACCGGAATCTTTCGCCGCAAACGTCACCCGCAGCACTTGCGATGCGCCAGCATTCAGCACAAACGAGTTGGGCGAAACGCCAAACAGCGTCGGTTCGCTTACGGTAATTTCTTTGACGGTAAATTTCGCGTTCCGTGCGGTGACGGTCACGAACAAGTCTTTCGTAGAACCCGGGTCAACACTGCGGAACGTAAGCGTGGCGGGTTTTACTTCTAATGCGTATAAACCTTTGGAGGGTAGAGTGTAATCTACCGCCGCCACGGAAGCCGCCAATTCTGGGTTTGTAGATTTTATGCTCACGTGTTGAACGTGGTCACACGACGAAGCGCTTTTCCACTCCAATTCGCAGGGCGGCAATCCTTGAGCGCGTTGCAGGATGAGCCGATACACTTCGGCTGCTTGCTGAGGCGTATTGATGTCCTCGAAACAATCGCCTCCTGTACGGGCTGCTATGCGCTTCAGCACGGGCGGTGCAGGCATACCAACCGTCACGCAATAAATCGTGACATTGTGTTGCATCGCTGCAAAGGTGATAGCGGCTTCGTTGGCGCTGCCCAAGCCATCGGTCAAAAACACGATGATGCGTTTGTTCCGTCCGGTTTTGGCAATCTCAATCGCTCCCATCGGTGGCACGAGCAAGCCTTGGTCGTAGTCCGTGCCGCCATTGGCTTGAATGGACGATACCGCTTTTAACAATTTATTTTTGCTGGTGGTAAAATCCGTCAGGAGATAATTTTTGTCGTCGAAGGTCGAAATGGCGCACTCCGACGGCAGCGGCAGTGCTTGGACGAAGGATTTGGCAGCAAGTTCCGCAAGGGTTACGCCTTCGCCGCTCATTGAGCCGGAAATATCAATGGTGAGTACGACGGAAATCGGCACGGGCGGTTTTGCGGGCGGACAGGAAATACGAGTAACGGTGCGGGGCAGAGCGTTTTCGGTGAGCTGGATTTGCTGAGGCGTTAAACCGTAGATTTGTTTGCCTTGATTATCGAGCGCGTAAAATTTGGCTTTGATGATGGGAAACGCTGTTGTGTCAATGTCGAGGATGCGAATTGATTGTGCGTGTACGCACAGTGATGAAGCAAAAACGAGCCACGCGAATGCAAGGAAAACAAAAATTCCCATGGAGATGAGCTTCCAAAATGGGTTCCAACCAATGCGTGAGAACGGCAGCCGCAGCCTCATAGAAGAATGGTTCTTGTGAACGATACAAGCAGCACGAAGAATAATTCAACAACGTATGCGCGTTTGGGTTGTGTTGGTGATACAGCAATTTACGACGAACAAGAGAATAAACAAAGCCCGTTTCGCACGAGAGCGCTCGCTTGTGGGTAGCCTGCAATGCCTCCCATTCTTAACGTGAGTTCGACATAAGAAACCCCTCAAAGTGCGATAATAGGAAGCATTTGGAGTTCATCAGGAAAAATCGTGTCGTAATTGACCGATGAATTTCTTGGCGAATCTTTATGCCGGATTGATTGCTTACACCTATCTGCCGAAAAAGCCATCGGTCAATTACGACACGATTTTTCCTGATGAACTCCAAATGCTTCCTATTATCGCACTTTGAGG
>JANYIG010000197.1 GCA_025358765.1 Candidatus Kapaibacterium sp. | reverse complement strand
TGTGAGGTTGGTTCCTGCCGGAACCGTTACCGTCCCTTGTAAATTGAACGACGCTGGCGATGAAATCGCGGCTACCGATGGAAATGATAGAGCATTTGCAAGAGATAGTGTACCCGCAAAACCCGATGCGATACGACCCTGCCCAAGTGTACCACCTATAGGAATGATACCGTTTATAGCACCTGGACCAAGCGCAATGGTCGAACCTACTGGTCCAGTAATGTTCGGAGTTGCAGCATTCGGAAGTAAAGATATGGTTTCAGCAGCAGCAGTGTTAAGTGTCAATGTTACGGCATTTGCTACTGTCAAGTTACCGCCGAGAGTCAAGTCCAAAACACCTGTTGAAGCTCCTGTCGTTCCGATGGTCAAGTTGGATGCGAGCGTCATTGCGCTGTTCGTTTGTAGCGTTCCATTGAATGGCACCGTAAAACGAGCGCCCGGAATATTGCCCGCATTGAAGCCAGATGCCAGACTCACAATGCCGAGGTTATTCGCAGCAGTCAGCGTACCTGTGCCGGTCAAAGCATTTGCTGCGGTGTTGTTCAAACTCAATGTCACCCCATTCACCGTGAGCGGAGCCGTAAGATTAAGTACGGTTGTACCAGAAACAGTGTATGCGGCATTAACATTCAAGCCAGATCCCACTTGAATAATACCACCAAAGTTGCCATTTACACCATTGGCACCGCCTACAGGATACACGCCGCCGAAAGTACTGTTACCGATCACGATGGTAGCATTGTTCGGTGCGCCTGAACTCGCAAACATCGCAACATTCGTACCAGGAAGCGCCGTTGCCGCAGGGGTGGTCATATTCAGTGTGAGTACAACGGGCAATGGAGCAACAGCCCCGCTTGTGATTATCATTTGTTGGGTACCCAATCCCAAAATACCGGAATTGCCCATCGTAAGGTTTGAAGCCAATGTTATGCCTGCGGTTAGCGCAGTGCCGTCAATAAAACCATTGAACGGGTTTGCGAAGTTTGCGCCGGGCAATGAGTTTAAATTGAAGTTATTACCAAGAACAACTTTTGCCGTCCCATCCTGCCCTTGCAGCGTACCAGCACCCGTCAGCGTATTCGCGCCTGTGTTATTCAAAATCAGGCTGCGAGTACTCCCTATCGTAAACAACCCCGTTACTCTCAGAGTAGCAGGAGCAGCAATCGTTAAGTTATTTGCAGGGGCTGTTGGAAGTTGAGCATTCGCTCCATCTATTTGCAATGTGCCACTTGCCAATGTGCCGGGTACCGCACCAATCTTCACTGCCGGAATCAAATTTCCAAAGGAACCTGTACCCATGATAATTGTGCCGCCCGCAGCAGCATCAACCGTGAATGCGCCCGGGAACGATGTAGCAACAACACCCGTCATATTCAGCGTCAATGTTTGTGCGGCAGCTACAGTTAGGTTCGCACCCAAATTCATAATTGATGTTGCACCCATCGTTAGGCTCGCATTCATTGTAGCAAGACCTGTACCCGTTTGCAGTGTGCCATTATAGGGGTTTGCAATGTTTTGTGCAGGAATCACGTTCGCATTCGCCGCATTACCCAGAGCAAATGTACCGTTGTTAGGAGTACCTGCCACGCCTTGCACTTTGCCGGAACCACTAATAGCCGTTGCGGTATTGTTAATCGTCAACGTATTATTTGCGCTGACGGTCAGATCGCCACCCAGAGCGATTGTGCCATTAGCACCCAAAACCAATGTTCCAGTAGCTGCCGTCGCCGAAACAGTCAACGCACCACTTGTTTGAAGTGCTCCAACAAAAGGATTGGTGAAAAATTTCGGTTCGATAGTACTACCATTAAACCCTGGACCAAGCACAACATTTGCGGTTGCTGCTGCGCCGACAATAGATGCCGGTGGCGTAGCGTTGATTGCCTTTATTGAGGCAGAAGCAGTATTGTTGAGCGTAAGTGTTGACGCAGCTGGCACGGTAAGCGTGTTCCCAAGTATGAGGATGCCCGTAGAGCCGATGGTGAGCGATCCATTCAATGTCATTGCTGCACCCACGCCGGTGATAAGCGTCCCGTTGTAGGGTGAGGCAAAGCTAGTGACGGGAATAGTATTGGCATTGAAGCCGGTGGGCAAATTCACAGCGCTTGTGGAACTTGCGCCTTGGAGCGTCCCAGCGCCTTGTAATCCAGGACCACCCGTTGCAGCTGTCGTATTCGTATTCGGTATGACCAATTGCGTATTCGCCGCAACGGTCAACTGACCGCCAAGATTCAACGCACCCGTAGCACCAAGGGCCAAACTGGAAGTCAACGTCATTGGAGAGTTCGTGGTAATCAAACCAACATAATTCGCCGCAAATAGGGAGCCGGGAATTTGACTAGCGTTTACGGAGCCATTAAATACTACCTCACCCCAGTTTGGATTGGTGAATGCTCCAGCAGTGATTGCTCCTGTTCCAGTCACAATCGTACCATTAACAATCAACTTCCCCCTACCAGCAGCAGTAGCGTTAAGAGTGATTGGTCCATTTAAGGTCAGAACACCATCTACTTGAACCGTTAGACCAACATCAATAATCAAGCCGCCAGCTCCCACGGTTAAAGCACCATTTATCGCAAGCAACCCAGGACCCTGCAAAGTTACCGAGCCTGTTTGCGTTAGGTTTAACGATGTAATTGGCAATCCTGGCAGATTTGTATAGATATATGGACCAGCACCGCTAATAGTGACAGTGCCATTGCCGCTAGATTGACCCGGGAATTGTACAGATGCAGCACCCCATGGTGAACCTCCACCAGAGGTATTCCAAGCCCCGCCGGCTGTAGAAGTAAACTGCGCCCTCAGTGTGGTGGCGCTTGCAGTGAGCGCAAGCACAAGGGCAAATAAAAGAAGAGAAAAACGTGTTTTCATACAATTATCCTTAATGAAACAAAAAAACTATGGTTGTTATCGTTGGTATATGATTGATGGTTATGAATGTTCAAGACACTTTTGAACAATACAAATATGCGGAAATAAAGAGTTCTGTAAAAGTGCCGAGCGGTCAGAATTTGGCATGACTAAAAGTCATGGTTTTCCACACTCCCCACTAAATTTAATCTTGCGCTTACAATAGTTTGGATATTGCTACACCGCGGAGTGCAGAATTTATTCTGCATAAAGTAAAGTATTGCCGGTATTTGCAAGAACAGAGGCGAAATAAATTTCGCAATCCAAAATCCGATTACCCGAACTATTGCCTTATTTCTTCCATTTAATCGTGCAGCCAATCGCTTTCGTCGAGTTTACCGCTGGTGCTTGACCGCTCATAAGTGCGGCAAGAGCGCTTTCCACATATTTTTCCTTTACGGCTTTTGCGTCCTCGGAGTTGTCATCTATCGCGCCGATGTATGCCACTTCCAATTTCTCGGCATTTTTCTTGAGCAAGTAAATATGCGGTGTGCGAGTCGCACCGTAGGTTTTAGCTATCTCCTGCGTATCGTCGAACACATAGGCGAACGGGAATTTTTTGTCTTTTGCACGTTGTACCATGTTCTCGAACGAATCTTCAGGCGAGGCTTTGGTGTCATTTGGATTAATAGCAACTACCGGATACCCTTTCGGCGCAAATTGTTTGTGCAGCGCAATAATACGCTCCTCGTACGCCTTTGCAAACGGGCAGTGATTACATGTAAATACCACAATAAAACCCTTGGCATCAGAGTAATTTTTAAGCGATACCATTGTGCCATCCACGTTTTTGAGCGTAAAATCACGCGCCGCACTTCCTACGGAGTAGCCGTCAGCGGCAAAGACAGTATTCGCAACAGCACCCGTAAAAACAAGCGCGAAAATGAACACAAAAAGAGATTTCATACAAACGACTCCTTACAACGTGAAGTTTATGAAGTGAAACGAAAAACACCTGCAAAGCTAATGATTCCTTACGGATCACTTATTTTGCAAGCAGTGGTTGAATTTTTGTTACGAGACTATCAAATGTCAATTCGCCTTCGTGAAAGATTCTTGTCTTCATGCCGCCGGAGCGAGGTATAATAACGGTCGCAGGAATCGCACCCGACCAATCTTTGCTCACGCGGTCTATCCACGCATTGGGGTTGCCGCCGTCGAGCAACAGCACACGCGATTGCAGCTTTCGCCCGCGCACAAACGGCATAACACGTTTTTCGAGGTCGCGCTTAAAATCAAGACTCACAAGCATGACAGCAACGCTTTTTGTGCCGTATTCTTTCTGCAAACGCTCAAAACTCGGCATTTCCGCCACACACGGTTTGCACCATGTTGCCCAGAAATTTATGACTTTAACCGTATCGGCGCTTGGTTGAATAAGAGCCTCAAATTGCTCAAAAGTCACAACTGGTACAGATGCGAGCTTTTGGGCGAATATTTGGCCACAGCACAGAAAAAACAATAGGCTGCAAACAATACGTTTCATGGAAATATCCGATAGATTTCTTTTCGATGGGCAACGCGCTCAACGCTTATTGTCCGATCCGTTACATCAATCGTTAGCCCGATCCGATACTCTCCAACCCGAATTTTATATTTGTCCTTGTAACCACTCATTTTTTGCACATACCCTAATTCTGCGACATTGATTTTTGTCAATTCATCAAAAACAATTTTCTCAATTTTCTTCCGAGGGTTTGCAGGAAGGCTGGCAAGTTCCTTCAAAAAGCGCTTGGTGTAGTGAACACTATACGGCATTGTTCAACGAACGGTAATACTCTTGCGCTGCCTCGCCGCTCACACGCTCGTCGTCAGCAACTTCTGCCATGAGTTGTGCAAGTCCATAGTTTTCTAATATTTCTTCAATACGATAGAACTCCGCAATAGGAATTTGCACTGCTACAGGCGCATTGTCTTCGCCCATGACAATCTGCTTATGGATATGAAGCATATCGGTATCTTTTTTGATGTTACACCAATTCCTGAATATTCGCACGAATTTTAGCCATTGAATCCTGTGCGCTGCGGAGTTTTTCGCGTTCATACTCCACAAGGTCTGGCGCGGCGTTGGTAACAAATTTTTCGTTAGCAAGTTTTGCCTCCACCGATTTTCCCAACCCTTCAAGCCGCACAAATTCTTTCTCCAAGCGCAAGCGCTCTTTTTCTACGTCAATCACGTCTTTAACTACTACAAAAATCTCCAAGCCCGGCAGCACAGCCGATACGGAGCCTTCTGGCTTTACCGCACCAACACTTGCGTGGAACGCAGAGGCTTTTGCAAGGTTTGCAATCACGCGCTCTTGCGATACAAAAACTTCTGCAAGCGCTGCGTCGGCAACGTTCACGACGACAGGTAATTTTTCGTGTGGCTGAATATTCATCAAACCACGCAGCGCACGGATGCCTTCCACCAGCGTTTGTACACGCTCGAAGCTCTCTATTGCTTGCAACTGCGCCTTTGATGTTGCCGTCGCAGCGTCAAACTCTGGCACGGGCGCAATACAAATACTCTCACCGTCAGCACGTTGGGAAATTGCTTGCCAAAGTTCTTCCGTCACAAATGGCATAATCGGATGCAGCAAGCGCAACACGCCATCGAACAGGCTCAGAGCAAAGTTCACAAGCGCTTGGTTGTATTTTTTGTCACTGCTATTGTACAAGCGAGTTTTCACAATTTCGACGTACCAATCACAAAAATCGTTCCAGATAAACTGGTACATCGTCCGTGAATACTCGTTTAGTTTGTATGTTTCTAACATTCGTTGCGTGTCGGCTATGGTTTGGTGAAACCGAGCAGCAATCCACGCATCCGACACATCGAACGATGCTGGCTGAAGAATGCTTGCGGAAAGCGAACGTTCAAGCGGGTTCATATCAGCATACGCCTCTTCGCGCTTCATCATCAGGAACCGAGCAGCATTCCAGACTTTATTCGCAAAATTCCGACCAAGCTCCACCGCTTCGATGTCTTGCGTCTTTTCGTTGATGGCAAGCCGGACATCCTGTCCAATTGGCGCGGCGTTAATCATCGTAAAACGCATGGCATCCGTGCCATATTTTTCGATAATGCCAAGCGGGTCAGGCGAGTTTCCAAGCGACTTAGAGAGTTTCCGACCCTTGCCGTCGCGGATGATACTTGTGAAATACACGTCGCGGAACGGTATCACGCCCTTGAACTTCAGCGTGAACATGATCATCCGCGCTACCCAAAAGAAAATAATATCCGGTCCAGTCACAAGCAGATTTGTCGGCAAAAATTTCTGCATCGTCGGCGTGTTCTGGGTTGCAGACGTTCCGTCCCAGCCCATCGTGGTCAGAGGCCAGATGTTCGACGAAAACCACGTATCCAACACGTCTGCATCATGCACTAATTCTACGTCCGGCGCTATGTTTAGCTTCGTGCGAGCTTCCTCCGCCGAACGCGCTGCTGTGAATCGCCCATCGGGCGCGTAGTACACGGGGATGCGGTGTCCCCACCAGAGCTGGCGCGATATGCACCAATCGCGTATGTTCGTCATCCAGTTCTCGTAGGTTTTCACCCAATGTTCAGGATAAAATGTAATCTCGCCATCCCGAACCACCTTCAATGCTGGCTCTGCAAGCGGCTTCATCCGTACAAACCACTGATCGCTTAAATACGGCTCTACTGGCTCACCGCCGCGCTCCGAAAAACCGACGTTGTGTGTGTAGTCTTCAATTTTTTCGACGAGATCCAATTCTTGCAGCTTTTCAACGATTGCCTTCCGTGCTGCAAAGCGCTCCATACCATTAAACACGCCTGTAAGCTCGTTCAGTGTGCCGTTTGGATTCATTGTGTTTGGCATTGCCAAGCCATGCCGTTCGCCCACAAGGAAGTCATTCGGGTCGTGCGCGGGCGTTATTTTCACACAACCCGTTCCAAATGCTGGGTCGGCGTATTCATCCGCAATAATCGGCACGAGCTGCCCTGCAAGCGGCACACGAACGAACTTGCCAATCAAATGTTTATACCGTTCGTCGTCCGGATTCACCGCCACCGCCACGTCGCCAAACAAAGTTTCAGGACGCGCCGTTGCCACGAGCAACGTTCCCGAACTGTCCTCAAAGTGATAGCGCAGCGTGTACATATATTCCCGAACCTCGCGGAACTGTACTTCCTCATCCGATAGGGCAGACATAGCAAGCGGCGACCAGTTGATGATGCGCTTACCGCGATAAATTAACCCTTCATCAAAAAGCTGGATGAAGACTTCCTGAACTGCGCGGGAAGCGGATGGATCCATCGTAAACAAGTCTCTGTCCCAATCGCTGGAGTTGCCGAGAGCGTGGAGTTGTTTCAAAATAATGCCGCCGTACTGCTCTTTCCATTGCCACACACGCTCCAGAAACTTCTCACGCCCCAAATCGTACCGTGAAATTTTTTCTTTGGCGAGTTCTTTTTCCACGCGGGTTTGTGTAGCAATACCAGCATGATCCGTACCCGGAAACCAGCACGATTCAGCACCTCGCATCCGATTCCAACGGATGTAAATATCTTGAATTGTGTGGTTAAGAATATGCCCAAAATGCAAAATCCCCGTCACGTTTGGCGGGGGCATAAGGATGCTGTACGCAGGCTTCGGGGAATCGTCCGAAGTCTTAAAATACTTGCGCTCCAACCACTCGGCATACCATTTTTGCTCGCTGTGGGCGGGCGTGTAAGATTTGGGAAGTTCGTTCGTTGGGATACTCATACTGTCATCTTGTACCATACTCAATCAGTTGCGGATTACGTTATTTTGCAAAAATCTCACTTACTTTCATTTCAAAATCGGAAGCACACTTTGGACAAGACACAGACTATTATTCATCGTGTTCATCGGTTTGCGCTTGCTTGCCCGTCTGACCAAAGGTATAGCGCATGTTCAGGATAGGCAGCGTCAGACCCGTCGGAATAAGCGTGGGAGCCGCCATCCCCAATAGCCCTACCGGACAAAACTGTACATCGGCGTTATGAGCAAAGCGCTCAAACCACGAATCATCGCTGTATAACGACGAACGACCACCCTGAGCAGCTTGGCGAACTTGTGCGTTGAGTTTGGCTTCGGCTGAATGTGCTCCATATGCGATAGCAAAACCGATTGCGCCGCCCAAAATAGTAATCAGTGGAGAAGCTCTCAACAGACTTTCATTATTGCGTGCGCCATAGAGTGCAACAAGCCCTGCCAATGTACCCAACCCCGTAGCAGTTGAGATTGCACGCCCTTGGTCAAACGTAAAATCTTTGTTGTTGATTAACGAATTGCCGATCACGTATCCGAGTACATGCGTTGCCAAACTGAGACCAGCAATAATCTTTCCGTCAAATGATGATGAATTAGCAACTAATGCAACAGAAACGGGCAAAAATAACCCCAATGAAGCTGGTGTTGAAAAAACAACGCCGTCACCACCAGCAAAATATTGTGACTGACTAAGACGATAGCCTAACCAATACCCACCAACAGACATCGCCAGTACGGAAGCGCTTGCACCGCGTGCCGTCCAGCCGTTGCCGTCAAATGCTCCGAGCGTGGCAGGCACCAAAATACCAGCAAGAAGCCCAGAGAAGCCAAGACTTGTCAGCACAGTGGTTTGTCCCAAATTTAGCCCTAATTTTTCCGGTAATCGCATGGTGCTAAAACCTTCCACAGCGCCAGCAAGAATACCTGTTCCCCAAACCGCACCCGGACTTGTTTGGCTCTCTCCTGCCACAAGTCCGTACAGACTAAGCCCGTGTACAAAACCCAAGGTCAAACCATTCGTCAGCATTTGCGACGATGAACGAGTGAACCACGGCTCATTGGAAGCCCATATTGTTCCGCCAGCATAGATAAGTGGGGTAAGAATTGTCCACGTTCCAACAGAACTATAACGAGAAGAATAAGGTGTGGAAGCTAAATCCGCAATCAATCCATATTCCAATCCAAACAAGCCTGCCGCCAGTGCAACGGAAGTTCTTTCCCATCCGCTCAAATTCTGCTCTGGGTCAAGCGTCGGTACAGATTGGTAAATGGCGCTTACGCGGAGGCGAAGGGTTTGTACTTCGGCAAGCGTAACAGCTTTGCGTAAACGTTGTGTTTGACCATTTATCGTTTGTGTGATTTCTAACGTAAACGAAGAATCTACCGCCTGAAACAGCCGTGCTTCCAGAAAACCAGGATATTCTGGAAAAAGTCGATACGTTTGCTCCGATTCCGCTGTTATGATCATTACTCTGCCTTCCGTATCCATCGGCACTTGAGTTTCTTGCGCCATCATTGGCAAAGAGCATACCAATGTTACAAGAACAAACAAGAGCAATCGGTAGAATCGCTGAGTGGTAATGGTTGGGGTAAAGGTCATAGAAATCTGCATCAGTATGAAAATTATGATTACCCTTTGATGAAGCGTTTATGCCATAACGCAAGGTTCATCAATGCGTAGAGCGATTTCCCAAAATTGCGTTTGCCAGAAACATGCGCGTTGAAAAATTGCGTGAGTGCTTGTTTGTCAAAGATGCCGTCTTTCACAAGCGCAGACTCCAACACCGTCGTTTCCCAGTAGGATTTAAGCGGTGCGCGGAACCATTCGCCGACGGGTGCGGCGAAGCCTTGTTTTTTGCGATAAATGATGTCGTGTGGCAACAGCGATTCAACCGTTTTTTTTAGCAAATGTTTGGTTTCGCCGCCTTGTGAGGCGTAGCGAGGAATCTTCATGCGTTCTGGCAGCGTCATTGTGAACTCCACCAAACGGTGGTCGAGAAACGGGACACGCGCTTCGATTCCATGTGCCATTGTAACTTTATCGACACGCATCAGCAGAAGTTCCGGCAACCGATGGCTAAATTCAAAATACGCCATACGCTGCAAATAGTCTGCGTTTGGCATTCGTGCAAGAATATCGTTGTGAATGTGCTTCGGAAAGCGCGGTGGCGAATCCGCAAGATACTGAAAATCTGCCGAAAAAAGAGCCTTTAAATGTACGGGCGTTAGGTCAACAGCGCCACCCCAGTACAATTCATCATTTTCTGTTCCACGCCGCATGTAATCCAGCGCCAAATACTGTTGACGGCTCAGAAATAAGGGTTTTGCCGCGTTGTACGCCAGCGACCGCATGAACTGAGGTGCTGCACCGTACATCTTCCACCAACCGTGATAAAACTTGAGTTCGCGGTGCATCCAGCGATAACCAGCAAACTGTTCATCGCTGCCCTCGCCCACCTGCACAACGATTGCTCCCGCCTCACGGGCGAGCTTGCTCACGAAATTGAGCGGGATACACACGGGGTCGCCGTTTGGCTCGTCTTCGTGCCACGCAAGATCCTCGAACACGGAAAGTGCATCGTTATGGTCAATCAAGATTTCGTGGTGGTTCGTATGAAATAACTGTGCCACTTTCCGTGCATAGAAATTCTCATTATATGCCTCATGTTCTTTGAAACCAACTGAGAACGTATCTACCGGACGATTCATCAATTCCGCCATGAGTGCCACGTTTACGCTCGAATCAATGCCACCGCTCAAAAATACACCAAACGGCACATCGCTCATCATGCGGTCTTTGACTGCCTGTCGCAGAAGACGCATGATTTCCGCCTGCACATCCTGTTCGGACATCGTGTTTTGTGAATTAGTGATTGCCTGTTGCAATGGATTCCAATACTCATGAATTCTCAACGTGCCGTCACTGCTTAGTTTCAGCCAATGACCGGGGCGAAGTTTGTGGATGCCCTCGAACAGCGTCGAAAAACCCGTCATCGAAAAAGCGAGGCAATTTGGCAGCTCCGCAAGGTTCATCGCGGCGCTTATTTGCGGACATTGAAGAATAGACTTTATTTCTGAACCAAAAACAAATCGCCCACCTTGCAGCGTGTAATAGAGCGGTTTAATGCCCACACGGTCGCGGGCACAGAAGAGTTCTTGCCGATCGTTGTCCCAGATCGCCAGCCCCCACATACCGACCATTTTTGACACAATTTTTTCACCCCATTCGGCAAAACCATAGAGTATTGTTTCCGTATCAGATTGGGAGCGGTATTTGTACCCTTTTGCCTCAAGTTCAGCGCGTAGTACGCGGTGATTATAGATTTCGCCGTTGAAAACAATCGTGAAGCGCCCATCGGGCGTGGTCATAGGCTGGTGTCCGTTGGCAGAGAGGTCAATGATAGCAAGGCGGCGATAGGCGAAGCCTGCGCGGTGGTTTTCAGAAAGCCACTGTCCTTCATCGTCAGGTCCTCGGTGAGCAATTTCGTCGCTCATCCGCTTTAGCAATACGTGCGTGATAGTGGATTCGGTGACGCTATATTCAATAATTCCGGCTAATCCACACATATTTTTTGTATTAGGTTTGTCGTGGTTTGCGCCGCTCACCACGGAAATCGTTCACGTGCCTCCTTGAGCAGCGATCGTTTCGATGGCACTCGGAAATGAAGCAATGCACGTGTACAAAATATATCTCACACAAGCAATGCATAGAGCAACATTGCTGTGAGCGAAACGTGTAATCCACGGCGAATGCTTAAGGAGTTGCGTTGATGAAAATCCAGCATATATGCTGTCAATAGCGTTCCTGCAACGACGGCAATAGCAATTGCCATGCCTGTTGGTAAATCTAATGCTCGATAGTGATTTCGTGCTATGCCGCCAAACCAAGGCGTTCCGAACAATAAGACAAGGTGGGTGGTGTAGATATACAGTGATTTTTTGCCAAGCCGCGAGTAATATTCTTCAAAGCGTTTTGTGAAACGATACACATAGGTTAAACCACCCATCAACAGGAGAGTACAACCCATGCGAATTAGCACAAAATTCGGGCTTGCAAGATAATAATCGTGAGTTGGGTAAAACGACACAGGAGCGTATGTGCCAACTAACCCTAACACCACAGCAATAAAGCCATACCGAAGCGCATAACGAGGGAAAAGCATTTCACGTTGGTCAGTAGGTATTTTCGCCAAAAACGTGCCAATACTCACGCCAAAGAACATATATGCTGCAAATGGAAATACGCAAAACAGCGACCCGTGTGCAAACGATAGATACGCAGCTACAACTTCCGGCAAAAAAGAGAACCAATTGATAGTGTAGGCAAATGGCGAAAGCATCATGAGCGCTGCACCGATGGCGAATGTTATCCGTGCAAACGATTTGGTGGACTTTGTAAAAAACATCACCGTCATTACACCAATAAGCATAAGCCCCGAAAGCTGAAGGATATTTACTTGAAAAAAGAATTTCCAACCTTCTGCACTCACAAATGGCAAGTCGCGCAAGCGGTTTGCCGGGAACACAAGCAAATACCCAATACCCATGAGCGTAATCGCCCAACGTACTTGCTTCCAATAACGGTTAAAACCAATAGAACCACTTTCATCGCGTTTATTAGCAAACACTTGCACTGCACCGGAAATCATCAGGAAAATCGGCGCGGTTAAGCCACGCATAAAATGCCAAATGTTCCACGGGAAATCAGCAATGCTCAGGTGTTGTGGTGCAACAAGGGCATCTAATGTGTGCCCCTGCATCATGAGTACCATTGCTACAAGGCGTACTAAATCAAGGATATAAAACCGTGACTGTGGCGAAGCAGTGCATAATTGCGAAGTCCGCGATGGTACAGATAATGTTGGTGATGCTGATACTAATTGCGATGATGCAAGGGAAGAAGGCGTAGAAATCATTATGTAGATAAATATCGTGAAACGTTGAAAGGGCAAGCGAAAGCGTTTACTTTCAATGGGTATAGACGCAGAATGCTTCGTTTTTGCTTAATGCACCCAAAGGAATTGTAGCAAGAAAGTGCAGATACTATAGAGTAACAAAGACGAAATTGAACAGTTACAAAACTGTGCCATTTTTTGTGTGTATTCAATGTATGAACGGTTAATTTTTGTTCATTATTCCTAATTTGAATGGAAGTATTGTAATCAAAATGATTGTCTTCATAAAAAATGTGGAAAAATATTTGTGCAAAATACGCCAAAGATGTAAGTTTGTAGTTCTGTAACAAAAACTCTTAAAAACCTCAAATATACAATTGTCATGTTTGCTGTTGTTGAAATCGCAGGTTTCCAGTACCGAGTTAAACACTCTGATGTACTGACGGTTCCACTGCTCAAGGGCAATGTTGGTGATGAACTCACTTTCTCCAATGTCCTTGCTGGTGGCGAAGGTAGTAATGTAAGTTTTGGCGCTATCAATGGTAGCGTGAAAGCAAAAGTGTTGGCACACGGCAGAGCCGAAAAGGTTATCGTGTTCCACAAAAAACGTCGTAAAGGTTACCGTAAGCGCAACGGTCATCGCCAATACACGACTCAAATACAAATTAGCAATATCGCTCTCTAAGAATCTTTATCTCTGAAAGGAAGCAATCGTCATGGCTCACAAAAAAGGCGCTGGCTCTACGAAAAACGGACGCGATTCTAATGCCCAGCGGTTGGGCGTAAAGAAATTCGGCGGCGAAAGCGTTATTGCTGGCAATATTCTTATCCGTCAAAATGGTACTGCTACCCACCCGGGCGTAAATGTTGGTCTTGGAAAAGACTATACGTTATTTGCTCTGGAAGATGGCATCGTAAAGTTTGAACGCAAGAAAAATGGCAAGAAATTTATCTCCGTGTATTCTGCTGCTAACTAAATCAGCCGAATATCCGACACCAGAAGTATTGAAACTGCGTTGTTCACGGCACGAGTGAGCAGCGCAGTTTTGTTATGTATGCCGTGTGGTTGGGTAGAAGCAATGTCCCCGCAATATTCGGTTCTTGTTGGACGTGTCGTGATTGATGCAATGCTCCGACCTGCATTTTAACACGATGGCACAAATGCTATCAAGACTTTACTTGTAAAGCTAACGAATATTTCTTAAACTTCGGAACAGTTGCTGTACTCAAACAATAGCATTTATTTTGTAAGCTGCGAGGGAAGCACAAGTTATTCACGTTCAACCCAGTAATAATGATGCGCTACAGCTTATTGCAGAACATGCGTCAGCACACACCATCCTTTTATCGCACCGCGCTTCGTCGTATAGGCATCATTGTTGTCTGTATCGTCACCTCTGTTTTTCGTCTTTTTGCCCAGCAACAGGCGGTACCACAACCGAATCAAGCAGCGCTTCTTGATTCTGCCACGCTTGCAAAACAAAAAACGTATTATTCGCTCAAAGAAGCACTCAAGGAGCGGAATAAAGTCTATAAACTCAACTTGAGTTTTCAAAAACTCTCAGCGTTATCATCCGACATTGCGCTGTTCCGTAATTTGCAAGTCTTAGACGTGAGTAACAATCAGCTCGCTGAGTTACCGGCACAGCTTTCAACGCTCCAAAACTTACAAACGCTTATTATTAGCAATAATCAGCTTACATCGCTTCCGATTCATCTTGACAATCTGGTATATCTGCATACGCTCGGCGCAAGCTACAATCGCATCAGAGAACTCCCGCCCGAAATCGGCAAACTCTTCAATATACGCGCTCTGCTGTTAAGTAATAATCAGATTTCTATATTGCCTACCAGCATTAGTAGCTTTCCCCATTTACGTGATTTCGACATCAGTGCAAACAAAATTGCCGTGCTGCCGAATGAAATCGGCAATCTATCCTCGCTGAAATCCCTCAATGCAAGCTACAACCCACTCACGGCAATACCATATGGTATCGGAAGCCTCTTTAATCTTGAAACATTAGTTTTGGTCAATAATAAATTGACAACATTACCGCGCAGTATCGGCAAACTCGCAGCGCTCAAAACGCTTGATCTCGTCAATAATCGTCTGACGACACTTCCAGAGGAAATCGGAGGGCTTCGGGCGTTACAACGCTTAGAATTGAGTACCAACAAACTCACGTCTATCCCGCATCAAATCGGCAATCTTGATAGCCTACAAATGCTTGTTTTAAGTTTTAATCAGCTCACGGACTTACCCCAAGAACTTGGAAAACTTCAGGCGCTAAAAACTTTTTCCGCAAGTAGTAATCAGCTTTCTACGTTTCCAACGCAGATATGCCGTATCCGTACGCTCCAGACATTAGATTTGGGGAGCAACAAACTCAAAACTATTGCCCCAGAAATTGATAGCCTTGTGAATTTACAAGACCTCAACTTGAGCGATAACCAGCTTCAAACATTGCTTCCAAATGTAGGTAATCTTCCAAGCCTGAAAATATGCGTCCTAACGGGTAACAAGCTCACCTCTATTCCCTCGGATATGAGCAAACTCGTTAACCTCAAGCTCTTGCTGCTGAACCGCAATCAAATCACCTCAATTCCAGAAGAAATAAAGCACCTCCAACAACTGCAAACACTCGAGCTTTCCGGCAACCGTCTTTCCAAAAGAGAAAAACAAAAAATCATGGATTGGCTGCCAAATCTGTTTTCAGAGGATTTTTTGGAGACAAACTAATCGGAGACAACCTAAGAATTGATACAATAATTCTCTGTTTGACCGCCGAATAGTTCGTGAAGCCTACATCCTACGTTTTGATGAAATTGAGGTTTCACCTTTTAATTCACATCAGAAGTATGGAGCAGAACCCTATCGGCGGCAATTCTTCATACGATAAAACGTCTCATTCTCAAAATCAACAACAGAGTGTTTAATTACCTACTTGATTATTGAACAAAAAAGCAATGGCAAATTATTATTACACGAACTACGGGAGCGGTGGCGGTCTGCGGAGTTTCTTCCCGCCCGTTATCCGAGCCTTGATTATTACAAATGTTGTGGTGTATTTGCTCCAGCATTGGTTTTTGGGCTTGCTGACAATAGGTGGCGTACCAGTGCAGGCGTATTTAATGCATTGGTTCGCGCTGCAACCGATTCTTGGTGACGAGTTTATGCCTTGGCAAATGCTGTCGTATCAGTTTATGCACGGTGGATTTACGCATTTGCTTTTTAATATGTTCGCGTTGTGGATGTTTGGCTCGGAACTTGAATCCATCTGGGGTGCACGGCGCTTTTTGACATTTTACCTGCTTTGCGGTATTGGTGCGGCGCTTGTACATATTTGCATTAGCTATTTACTCGGCGATGCTGCTCCAACAGTTGGAGCATCTGGTTCTATCAACGGTATCTTGCTGGCATTTGGTTTCATGTTCCCCGACCGACCGATTATGATGTTCCCGATTTTTTTTCCGATTCCTGCGAAAATATTAGTATTAGGCTGGATTGCGATTGATTTTATTCTTGGTATCACGGGTGGTGGTGGTAATGTGGCGCATTTTGCCCACGTAGGTGGCGCATTGTGTGGATATCTACTCTTGCGCTTTGGCGACAGACTCGGCATCTTTGGGTTCTTCGACCGAATAACAGATGTGTTGACGGGTAGGCGCAGGGCGATTGCACCGAGTCGGAAAATCTATGATATTAATTCCGTCACAACGACACAGCGTAGCCCGCGTGCGTGGTTTCGTGCATCATCGGACGAAGCGGCGAGTACTCGCGGTGAAATCACACAAGAAGAAATAGACAGCATTTTGGACAAAATCGCTCACACTGGCTACAATAGCCTTTCCGATGACGAAAAGCAAAAGCTCTACGATGCCAGCAAAAAACTCTGACGCACCTCAGCTTCATTCTGAAGAAGCACAAACGGTATAACCAAATTACAGACACTTAAAAATTATAGACACGTTATGTCGCAATCCTTTTCTCTTCCCGTTTTGAATGGTAATGGCAGCAACGGTACGCATGAACAACCATACGCAACCGCGCCTTTCCGCCGCCGAAAGTCTCGTGCGGTAATGGTAGGCGGTATTCAAGTTGGTGGGAATGCTCCGATAAGCGTTCAAACGATGACCAAAACGAAAACTTCCGATGCAAAAGCCACCATTGAGCAAATCAAGCGTTGCCAAGAAGCGGGTGTAGATATCGTTCGCGTGACAGTGAACGACAAACATGCAGCCGAAGCAATGGCGGAAATCGTGCGTGGTTCTGAAGTGCCGATTGTGGCGGATATTCATTTTAACCACATCTTTGCGCTGAAGGCAATCGAAGCTGGTGTGGCAAAAGTTCGTATCAATCCGGGCAATATTGGATCCAAAGAGCGTATTCACGAGGTTTTGAGCAAAGCAAAAGAGCGCCAGATTCCCATCCGCATCGGTGTAAATTCCGGCTCGCTTGAAGAAGATATTTTGCAGAAATATGGCTACCCAACCCCCGAAGCTCTGTTCGAGAGCGCTATGCGTCACGCGGGTATCGCACAGGATTTCGGTTTTGACGACATTATCATTTCCGTGAAATCCACCGATGTACGGTTGATGATTGAAGCATACAGAATGCTTGCCGAGCGCACGGATTTCCCATTACATTTGGGCGTGACTGAAGCGGGAACGCCGCGTGTAGGCACGATTAAATCCGCAGTTGGTATTGGAACGCTTCTTGCTGAGGGCATTGGCGACACGATTCGCGTATCGCTCACAGACGAGCCAGAAAAAGAAGTCGAAGTCGGCAAAGAAATCTTACGGTCGTTAGGTTTGGCACAGCGTACAGTGGAAATCATCGCCTGCCCAACATGCGGACGCTTGGAAGTGGATTTGTTCAAAATTACGAATCAACTTGAAGAAGCCGTAAAAGGTATTAAAAAGCCCGTCAAAGTGGCGCTTCTGGGTTGCGTGGTGAACGGTCCGGGTGAAGCAAGCGAAGCAGACATCGGCATTGCAGCCGGCAAGGGCGTGGCAATTCTCTACCGCAAAGGCGTGGTGGTGCGCCGTATTAAAGAGGAGGAAATTGTTTCGGCGCTGATCGAAGAAATCCAAAATTTTGTTCCCACCGAAGAGGCAGCAGCGCACTAAAAGGAAGGTTTTTACTATGCCAACGTATGATTATCATTGCGACACTTGCGGCGCGAATTTCGAGTGGTTCCAGTCTATGAAGGACGCAAAACTCACAACCTGCCCCGAAAACGTGTGTACGATCGCCCAAAAAGGCAAAGGCTCCGTCCAGCGTAAAATCAGTGGTGGAAGCGGTTTAATTTTTAACGGCGATGGGTTTTATTCAACGGATTACGTCAAAAAATCTGGCGCTCCGTCCACTAAACCCGCAAGCGCATCCTCCGATGCCGCAGCAAGCTCTGCGCCTTCCGCAAGCAATTCATCATCGGATTCATCTACCTCGTCGAGCGTAGCATCTGCACCTGTGAATTCATCATCGAATGCACCTTCTTCAAGTTCATCTGCAAGCGAATAATGCTCCCCAATAATGGAAGCCTTTATAGCAAAATAGCAAAGTGCCGCCTGACTCGAACGGAGTTACGCGGCACTTTCTTCTTTTCCTTCTATGTTCCTTCGCTCCGCCACACTTGCCCGAAAATGTTGTAGCCCGATGCCGTATAATAACAGCGCCATACCTAATCCGAACGCTGTAGCCACGAGGATGGATGACCGCAAAGCAGCCTCATTCTTAAATACCGCGTCGGTGAGCGTTGCAATCAGGATTGGTCCTAATCCGCCGCCAATAAGGTTAATCGTGAAGAGAAAAAACGCTGCTGTCTGCCCACGCAGTTGATTCGGAACAATTTCTTGCAGTGCTGCTGTTGCCGCGCCATATGGAGCAAAGCTGAAAAATACAGTAGGAGCCAGCAATATTGCGGCTGTACGACCATCCGGCATGAACGGCAATAGCAAACCGAAAAATGCTACTCCGGCGGCACACACCATCATCGTCCGCATCGTAGCATCCGTATGTCCTCGCTCTGCAAACCATGCCGTCAAACGCCCGCCTGCTACTAAGCCCAATGTGCCGCAGACAGCCACAATAAACCCCTGCGTTTGACCAATATCAGGCTTCGACCAGCCGTAACTCCGCACAAAAAATTCCGGCAACCAAAACCCTACGCCTTGATTGAAGATAGAAAAGAAGCCGAATCCAACACTATGGCAAAACATTGTTTTCCAGTGCAAGCGCATAAAAACAAACGTTTCGGCAAGTGAAATTCTTTTGAGTTGCGCGTTTTGGCGTTCTGGCTCCCGCACAGTCATCATCAGCGCCGCAATCAAAAGTCCGGGCGCTCCGACCACGAAAAATACGTACTGCCACGTTCGCACGTCACCTACGATACCACCAATGACGGGAAGCGTCATCGTTGCTTGCGTTCGGGCAAGCCCAACAACAATGCCCGCAATCACTACTGCCAACCCTGCTCCTACCGTAATACCCATCGAGTATGTGCTGAACGCACCAGCGCGGCGTTGTGGCGGAAAATAATCTGCAAGGAGCGAATATGCCGCCGGTCCAAGCGTTGCCTCACCCACACCGACCAATACACGCCCGATAAACAGTTGCGTATAGCTTTGCGCCAAACCGCAGTACATTGTAGCGAAGCTCCAAAGCAATATGCCAACTGCTGCAACGGTGCGCCGTGTGCGCGTGTCTGCAAGCCATCCAGAGGGAATACCCACTACGGTGTAAAACAATGTGAAGGCGATGCCCAACAATAAACTCACGTGTGAGTCCGTGACCTGAAATGTTTGTTTAATTGGCGTAATAAGGAAACCCAACACCACACGGTCAATGATGGATGAAACATAAGCAAGCAGGAGTATAACAACGGCATACCATGCGGCACGTGTGGGAGGATAGGGCATGAGTTTGGTTGTTTTGTTTGATACTTGGTATTTGAAAATTTGCGCTTATTTGGGCAGTGTGAACCAAAACGTTGAACCGACGTTGATGGTGCTTTTGACACCGATTGCGCCGCCGTGTTTTTCAATAATTTCCTTTGCAAATGACAACCCAAGCCCTGTTCCGACATTTGCTTGAACACGAGTGTCTTCCGTGGCGCGGAAAAATTTCGAGAACAGTTTTTGCTGCGAGGATTCAGAAATGCCGTAGCCTTCGTCCTCCACAGCAAAATACATCTCGCGTTCGCGCTCTTGCATCACAACCCGCATCTTTTTTTCTGCTTCGGAGTATTTAACGGCATTACTCAGAAAGTTCAGTATCACTTGCCCAATCAAATCAGGGTCGCCCACAATCGGTGCAGAAGTAGCGGGCAGGGCAAGCTCCAATGTTATCTTTTTTTCTACCGCCAAGCGGCTATTAACGCTAATAATGGCTTTCACAAGCTCGTGCAACCGATACGGTATTTGCTGAATATCTGTTTTGCCAGATTCTATGCGACTAATATCTAAGAACTTTGTGATAACACCGTTCAGGCGGTCTGCTTGCGACGAAATCGTACCGGCAAACTGAATAGCCTCTTCCGCACCCACATACTGCCCGTGAATCATATCACTGTATCCTTTGATAATATTGAGCGGCGAACGGAGTTCGTGAGCCACGATAGAGACCAAATCAGTCTTCATGCGGTCAACTTCCACTTCCTTCGAGACATCTCGCAGAACGTACACCAGCGCAGCAAGCGCTTCGTCCACTACAACTTTGACCATTGCGCCTCGCAACACTGTCTCCCGCACTTCCCCCACACGATTGAATCGCAACTCTACAGGTGTGAGCGATTCCTCCGACGCAAAGGCATTGCCGATATAGGTTTTAAGGTCATCGCTCGTCAGTGCCGTTTCCATACCCATGCCTTCCACCGCCGCTGGTTCGCACTCGAACCATCCCGCAAAAACGTCGTTGACGAGCATAATTTTTTTTGTGGGGCTGAGGATAATGATACCGTCACTGGCTTGGCGGGCGATTGCCTCAAACTTATTCCGTTCGGTGATAACTTCGTTAATGTTCAGTTTTTGATACCGTCCAAGCTCCGCCGCTACGTGATTGTGTACGTCGAAGAGAACGCCAAATTCATCTTTGCGGCTTGTTGGCAATCGTTCGGAGAAATCTTGCTCGGCAAATTTCCGCGAGGCACTCACTAATTGCGTGATCGGTTTGGAAAACTGCCGTCCGACAACAATACTGACAAACCCAGCAATGACAGCACTTGCAATGCTCCAAAAGAAAAGCGTGTTGCGTGTTTGGATAACAGATTTGTACGCAACCGACTGTGGCTGTTCAACCACGATGCCAATGTTGAGTGCCGCAATGCTCGAAAACGTCCCGTGCATGGCTTCGCCCGCAGCATCGTCGTATTCCACCGAACCCGACACGTTGTATGACGAGGTACTCAATTGCTGCTCACTCTTGAAAATACCTTTCCCAGCGAGGGATTCACTATCCTTAGCACGATTTGTATCCGAATGTACGACCGCTCGCAACGAATCATCCACCAAATAAACCTGACCACGTACACCAGCAAACGTAGGTGCAGCAGTTTGCAAGACCAGCCGCCGAAGTGCTGCGTTGTCAATCACTGCCATAAGGACACCCGTAAAGCGCTCCCCTGAACAGCGCACTAATACTGGCAACACAGCGGCATCTCCGCGAGGAGTAAAGCGTGTTGGTGTGGCAATGACAACCTGCGAGGATGCTAGTTTTCTCAGCAAATGCTCCGGAATGACCGTAGGAAGTGGTGTTTGAAATGGTCCGGTTTGTTTGGCAAACGTGTCCACCAAATGACCATTCACGTCGTAGATGCCAATGGCACTGGTGTATTCTACATTGCCAAGCACATTGCCAACAAGTGCTACAGCAGAGCTCTCGGTGATGTATTGGTCGTTGAGAATCTTTTCCGTTTGCAAGAGTAGGTTTGTTAGCTCGGTGGTTTCATATTCAAGTTTGCCCGCAATATTTTGGGCAATCGAGAGATAGAGTTCGCGCGAGGTAGATTTGATAGCGGATAGATTCAGCACCGATAGCCAATATCCACCAAGCGCAAGCGGCACAACAGCAGCAATGAGTAGTCCTAATGTGAATTTTGTCGTAAATTTTATGCTTTGCATAGCTCCAAATCCCTATAATTGTTCTGCTTGAGGAAATTCTACAATGAATGTTGCTCCCTGTCCTTCAATACTTTCGCACCACACGCGCCCATTCATAGATTCGGTAAATTTTTTGACAATATACAACCCAAGCCCCGTTGAATGCTCATCCGCGGTTGGTCGTGCTGAAAGCTGGGCGAATTTACCAAAGAGCTTTTGTTTGTCAACGTCTGACAAGCCCGGTCCTTCGTCCTGAATCTCGCACCGAATGTTACCTTCACTGACAAGGATACGGACATACACGTTTTTGTCAAACGGAGAATATTTGATGGCATTCGAGAGCAGGTTTTCTCCTATTTGCGTGATGATATTAGCGTTGGCAAATATCATAATGCTGTCGGAGAGCGGGGTGTCATAATGAAGTGTTATTCGTTTTTCAGCCGCCGTTGCAGTAAAACGTTCCACAACGTTTTGCACAATACCGTGAAGATGGATGTATTCAAGAGCAGCATTCATACTGCCTTCTTCTAGTGCGTTCACGTCGAGCAGGTTTTTGATAAGTGAGAACATACGATCCGCCGAAAGCACAATATTGTGGAGAATTTCTTGGATACGTTCTGGCGGCATGGACGGTTCATATTGAAGAAATTCTGCCAGCCCACGAATGGCTGTGAGCGGGCTTTTCAGGTCATGTGCGGCAATGCCCATAAACTCATCTTTTTCGTTGTTGAGCCGCATCAGACCCTCGTTGAGCAACTCCAATCGCCGACTTTTTTCGGCAATGATGTCACGTGCGCGTTTGAGATCAAGGTGCGTTTGCACTCGTGCAAGCAATTCTGCGGTGTTAAAGGGCTTGGTGATGTAGTCCACCGCACCTGCTTTAAAACCATGAATGATGTCCTCGGTCTCAGTCTGCGCTGTAAGAAAAATAATGGGAATATCTTTTGTTTCCGGCTTGTTTTTTAAATGCTGACACACCTCGTAGCCGTTCATTTCTGGCATTTGAATATCAAGGAGGATTATGTCGGGGAGCTTTTTTTCGATGGTTTTCAGCGCCTGCTCGCCGCTTTGTGCTGCTGCGACGGTATAACCTCTGATGCGTAACATAGAGCCGAGCAGCTGAAGGTTGTCGGCAATATCATCCACGATGAGGATGACGGGCTTGCTGTCGTTGGGAGAAGAGGATAATTGCATAAACGTCACAAAAAACACAATGAATGAATCATGAGTATTATCGAGTAAATTACAACATATCTGCGGCGGCGGCGATGAGTGCGGGAAAATGTTCTAATGTGTGCGGTAGTTGTTTCATATCAAACGTCTGTGCTTGGTATTTGAGCATATTACCAAACTCTAATAGTGGCTTATTATCTATCTCTTCAGCAAGCGCCGTAATTTGGTCGGCAAATCGTTCGACATCATCAATAACCAACACATCATGCAAAAAAGCCCATTTTGCCATTAGCTCACCACGAACTTCCGCCAGCGTATTCGCACGTTGACTCTGTATTGCAGATGAGTATAACAATCCGATTTTCGTTGTTTTGTTAGGATCGGCATCAGCACTGCTTTCGCGCGGGTCAGGAGATATTTGTTTTGACGATAAAAAGCGTTGCACGATTGCAAGGATATCTGGTGTACGAATTGGTTTTTTGAGAACAGCATCACAAAGTGCCGTCATCAGACGCTCCATTTCAGTTGTTGCAGATGCCGTGACCATCACAACAGGAATATGCTTAAGTTCATCATCCTGTTTGAGGAGTTGAACGGCATCGTAGCCATTCATGACAGGCATTCGTAAATCCATAAAAATTAGGTCTGGCAAATGCTCGCGAGTGAGTGCTACGGCTTCTTTGCCATTGGCAGCCTCATGTACCTGAATTCCAACGGTTGCGAGCATGGTTTTCATCAAAATACGGTTTGAATCAATATCATCCACAACCAGAACCGATACATTCTGGAACTGTATAGTTTTTTTTCGTGCCGGTTGCGGCACTTCCAATTCCCGTTGCATAAAAGGTGATTCTTTGAAAGTGGTTTCCACCGCAGGCAATTTTACCCGAAACGTACTCCCTGCGCCAACTGTGCTTTGCAGAACAATGGTTCCACCCATCATCTCTACTAAGCGTTTTGTGATTGCCAACCCCAAACCAGTACCGCCATATTTACGGGTGTTGTTGCCGTCGCTTTGTCGAAAAGACTCGAAAATAATCTCGTGTTGATGCTCTGAAATGCCGATGCCTGTGTCATGGACTTCAATAAGCAACAAATAGTGTATTGGGTTGGCTTGAGATTGATTCTTGAGTGCTTGGTCGGGCATCTGCTGCTCAACAGCTCGTACGGAAAGACGTACAAAACCTTGGTCGGTAAATTTGATCGCATTGCCAACGAGGTTAAAAAGAATTTGCCGTAGGCGTTTTCCATCAAGCATTAACGCTATTGGCACAGAAGAATCAATATCCACGCGCAAGTCGAGCCGCTTTTCCCGTACCTGCTGCTCAAAGAGGCGGCAGCTGTCGCCCATGAGCTGGTGTACCAGCACGGGTTGATAATCCAAGTGGAGTTTCCCCGATTCAATTTTTGAGAGGTCAAGGATATCGCTAATCAGGGAAAGTAAGTTGTTTCCGCTTGTGACGATAGTCTGTAGATATTGCTGATGCGGCGTTTGCGACGGTATTTGTTCGCGTAACAATTCAGCAAACCCCAAAATTGCATTGAGTGGTGTTCGGATTTCGTGGGACATATTTGCCAAAAACTCAGATTTGGCAACGTTTGCCGACTCAGCAGCTTCTTTAGCCAGACTAAGCTCCTGCTCCGTTTTTGTGCGTTCGCTGATTTCCCACATCAACTGGAGATTTTGCATCTCAATATCTTGGAATGCCTCTTCCACTTTATTTTCGGCTTGTTTGCGCTCGGTCACGTCCAGAGCAAAACCAATCACGCCGCCTGAATATTCCACATCGGGAAACAAATAATTCTCGAAGTAATATTCTCTGCCATTCATCTCGCCCCGACTGGTAAAACTCACAGATTCGCCTTTCATTGCACGCCGAATGTCTGACAAGGCATCAGGGTGGTGGTCGAAATATTGCGTGCCAAACTGTGCCCCAACAAGTTGATGCTCCAACAAACCGATGCGTTGTAAACCCGCCCCGCGCGACTCCGTAATTATACCGTCGTTGTCAGTGCGGAACACAATCACGGGCATATTGTCTAAGATACCCTTCAAAATCTGGCTTTTGTGGCGGCTTTCTTCTTCCATTAAGCGTCGTTCCGTAATATCCCGCAAAATAGCCTGAATACCAGTAATTTTGCCGTTCGCGTCCGCCATAAGTTGGACATTTTGTCCTACCCAAATTGTATCGTTTTCTTTTGTTAAGCAGGGAAATTCCCGATATGTCACCATAATTCGTTCACTCAGTTGCGTGGTGTACCATTCGAGAACTTGCTGATGATATTGTTCTGGAATCACTGTGAGATAAAGCTTCCCAATCAATTCCGATGGTTCAAAGCCAAGAATTGTCTCGACAGCCCGACTAACAAAGGTGAATCTGCCTTCTGTGTTGCAGGTGTAAAACACATCAAAGGCATTGTTAACCAGATAACGAAAAGTTTCCTCGCTTTGGCGTAGGCGCTCTTCGGCTAATTTACGGTCTGTCACGTCATGCCCAACAACGTAAATTAGCTGGCGTACATCAAATGAAAAAGCCGTCCACACGCACCACCGAAAAGAGCCGTCATTCCGCATAAATCGCACCTCGGCAGCGCTCATGACGCTATCTTTATTTGCCACAAGTAATTGCAATTGTGTTTTGGCAAATTCTACGTCATCGGGATGAACAAAGGTTATCATCGGTTCTGCCGTGAGTTCTTCCAACGAGAATCCAAGCGCTGTCTTCCATGCGGGGTTAAGTTGCTTAAAACAGCCGTCGAATCCCACAATGCAGAGCAAATCTAACGAGAGATGAAAAAATTGTTCTTTATCCTTCAACATGTCCTGAAGGTGTTGTTCTCGCTTGCGGCGGCGGCTCAAATCAAGCCACAACAAAAACATTATTCCGGCAGAAATTGTCAGCGTTGCCACCATAGACAATAGAATCAACGTGTGTGTGTCCTGCGCTCGCTCTTGTGTTTTGCGTTGAAACATCATCATCCCAGTATCAGCATAGCTTAAAAGCTGGGTATTTACCGACACCACATAGATGAGCGCGACGCGGTATTCATCGCTACGAGCGACTTCCGGTGCGTTCGGCATTGTTTCAATGATAATGCTAAGTTGGGCGTTAAAGTCATTCCAGATGCCTTCTAAGATGTGATAATGTTCTCTAATCATTCCGTTTGCTGGCAGCAGACTCATCGCAGGATTTCCATAGAGCAAGTTACGCAAGATAGAATCATACATTTGACGGCTTTCTTGCAATTCACGGCGGGTACTTTGGTCTGTGCTATCATTAAACGGGATTGTTTTGGTGTTCTGTGCGACTAACAACAGAACAGTTTTGGTCATCTGTTGACTGAGGTATCGCAATTTACTGGATTCATTGAGCGCCACTACGTCCTGGGTACTTGATTTGACAATCTCCAGAGCGTAGTAGGTTCTGTACAAGGATAACCCTATAATAACCACCAACCCTACGATGACTCGTAAAGTAAACGCACGGGAGAAAAAAGCTGGGGTACGCATAATGGAATCGGAACGCTATACTACAAAGTCCAAAGCATCATATTGTGATGACTTCCAACCCACCATAACGGAATCAGTACTGTTATGAAAAACCCATCAGGTTCTGTATCTTTGTTAGGAAGGGCGGCAGCGAGAGCCTACAAATTGCTTGTTCATCTGGTTTTCCGCAACGTAAATCTACCGTTATGATAGAACTTTTCAAAATATCGTTTCTCAACTTCACCGTTCTCGACTTGATAGACATTTTGATTGTCACGTCGGTGTTGTATTTCCTTTATCAAGCCTCGAAAAACACGGTTGCGGTGCAAATCTTTATTGCCATCGTGGTGATTTTGGGCTTGTATTTTTTGACTGAAGCACTTCATTTACGGCTTCTGAACTTGATTTTGCGAACGCTCTCGGGCATCTGGCTGCTGGCGTTTATCATCTTGTTTCAGCAAGAAATACGGCGGTTGCTTTTGGTGGTTGTGCGGTCGCGGCTGTTCAGCTTGTTCACGCGTTCGCAACTAAGCGAAACGATTGATGAAGTTGTCAAAGCGGCAATTGAAATGTCGGAAAAGCACGTTGGAGCGCTTATTGTCTTTGCCCGCTCAACGAACATCAAAATGACGATAGAAACAGGCATTGCTATTCAAGCAAAACTCTCGAAAGAGCTTTTGTTAGCAATATTTAACACAAAATCGCCGCTTCATGATGGCGCAGTCATTATTCAAGGGATGACGATTGAAGCCGCTCGGTGTATTTTGCCCCTAAGCCTTACCACACGCTATCAGGGAAAGCATTTAGGCACGCGCCACCGAGCAGCAATGGGTATTTCAGAGCAAGCAGATGTGTTGGTATTAGTTGTGTCGGAGGAGACGGGGCGCATTAGTATTGCGGAAGAAGGTGCGTTTATTCCGGGCGTTACGGCGGCAAATCTTGATGCCGTCCTTTCCGAACGCCTTTCGCTTTCTGGTGGCGAGACAGGCAATAAAAAACTTCTCGAACTCGTAGAAGAACTCAAGATCACGAACAATGATGCCGTTCGGCAGTAACTATTCAGTAGTGATAGCGATCAATAAAAAAGCTGTAAAAGCCCATCAAATGAACGCTTTACAGCTTTGTCCATAACCATCTATGGCAATATTTGAGCGACAACTGTGGGGGATTTTATTCCCACCGACTTTCTGTCCAGCAGTTGTGATGACGCAGAGTCATCTCAGCACCACAAACGGTAAACATTTACAGTATTTTTGTACTACGGCTCGACCTTTTTCGGCGCTGACACGGCTGGAATAATCTCCAGCAAGCACTGCAAACCGTGATTGGTCGCCGACTTTCTTTTCAATGACATCCGCACGAATTCTTGCTTTAATGAGCTTTTGCATATCCGAAGCTGCACTTTGCTCTGACATATACACACCCACTTGCAGCGCGTACCGTTGTCCGTCTGCTTCAGCGGCTTGCCCCAAAGTAGGTTTGACTGCATTAGCATTCGATGCCGATGTTTTTGTTGTAAGCGGAGCCGTGAGCGATTTTTTTTCAACAGAAGTCGCTAAAGTCGGTTCTATAGCCGATGCTGCCGGCAATGACGTAGCACGATTTGCAAACGATGCTGGCAGCCCAACGGTTGATTTTACCATCTCCGATGCGAAAATCAGAAATTCCGAATTCGGATAATCACGGCGAAACTGTTGTAATTCTTCGCGTGCTCGCACCGTGTCGCGCTGTAGCGCATATGCTTGTACCACGCGCCATTGTGCATCGTCCGCCCATTGGCTTTTCGGGCTTTCCCGCACAATGCGTTCCAATGACAACAGCGACTTATTTGGCTCCGTCATCAAAATTGCGTTCAGATATTCCATGCCCGCATCACCTTTGTGTTCGGCAAGCAGCGTGGGAAGCTCGCTTCGTACCGAATTTGCATTGCCAAGGGCAATTTGGCGCAGACGGTTGCGAACCATTGCATCGGTGATTTTGTCAGTTTTATCGCTGCTCTGAGCATTCAGGCTGCTAATGCTTGATGTCACAATTGCCAAAACCCATGTTGCTGCGACAAGGCTTCGGGTGATAAGGAAAATGCTCTTCTTTTTCATAACGGTTGTGAAATATTGGTGTTATGTAAACACGGTGTGATGCAATTGTGATAAAAGGCTCTTGGAAACGTTGTTAAACAATGTAATTTGATAGCATCAAAGAACGTACCAATTTTTACGCTGAACAATTGTCCTACGAAATCTTTAGACTAAACCATCTGCTAAACCATTTTTGGTATGAAACATCGTATCTTCAAAGCACTTTTTGCCGCTGGTGGCACAGGCGGACACCTGTTTCCGGCGCTTGCCGTTGCCGAACAACTCCGTCAACGAACGGGCGGCGAGGCGCTCATCGAATTTGTCGGTACGGCTGACCGGCTTGAAGCCACTATTGTTCCGAAACATTCGTACCGTTTTCACGCTATCCCGATTGCCGGTTTGCAGAAACTCATTTCGCTCGATACGCTCAAACTACCCTTGAAGATTCTCCGCTCTGTGATGCAAAGTCGCCAAATTTTGCAACGTCTCCAGCCGGACTGTGTGATATGTGCGGGCGCGTATTTGAGCTATCCCGTCGGACTTGCAGCGTCTCAACTTGGGATTCCGCTTTTTTTGATGGAATCAAATGCGTATCCCGGCAAAACCATTTTGCGGCTTGCACCTCGCGCTACAAAGCTCTTTTTGTCGTTCGAGGAATCGCTGTCTTATTTTTCCAAGCGCGAGCAAGCGAAGGCAGAGATTACAGGCAACCCCATTCGTGCAAACTTCAGCGCGACCGCTATGCCTACGAAGGAACAAGCACGGCATTTTTTTGGTCTTGCGCCGGATGCCCCGACCGTCTTGTGCTTCGGCGGTAGTTTGGGAGCACGCTCCATTAATCAAGCTGTCAATGAATCCCGTGAACGCTTTGCAAATGCTGGCATTCAGCTCCTTTGGCAAACAGGCGCAAATTTCCAAGCCTTGCATCCATCTGATGCGACAACGGTTATATTGCCATTTATTGACAATATGGCTGCGGCATATAGCGCAGCGGACGTGGTAGTGTGCCGTGCTGGAGCCACAACGATTGCTGAACTCGCTTGCATCCGAAAGGTGCCGATTCTTGTGCCATTCTCGCTTGCGGCGAACGACCATCAAACCGTGAATGCACGTGCCATGCAGGAACAAGGAGCAGCATTGATGCTCACCGATGCAGATGTGAACGATAGGCTTTTCGACACCGTAACGTCGCTTCTGAATGATCCTGCCCGCGTAGCAGCAATGGAGGAACGTTTAGGCGCTGTTGCTAAGCCCGATGCAGCTAATCGTATCGCTGAATCATTACTTAAGTTTATGGGATGGGGCGATGAAAATGTTGGGAAAATGTTGAAAAATACTTGATGAAGAGAAAAGATATGGCGCAAAAAGCATAAGAAAATTGCGCTTACCGCGAGAAATGAATATCTTTGCGATAGAAATTGAAAAAAGTCTTTGCGGAAGAAGTTTAATTAGAAGGTTTCGGAGACCATCATGAGCATACAGGTTCAAGAGCCTATCAAACAGGCAGAGCAAGAATTTGCGTATCGCTTGGATTTTTACTGGCAGGCTATCGCGGTCTATGCAGTGGCGTTGTTGGTATATGCGTTACTCAAAGGCAGTATTAGCGCGGGCGCATTAACGTTAGCACTCTACGATCCGATTGTACTGCTATTGGGTGCGGTCGTACTGCTTTCTGCTCTTACGTCCGTTATCAATTGGTACATGCGGCGGTCGGTGGTAGTTGGCGAAACGTTTATACGATTTCGGAATCGTTTCCGTACGCGTACCTTTTATAGCAACGAAATTATTTCCATCGCCACAGGCAGAAAAAAACTCACACGACTTGGTGGAGCATATCGGATGGTGAGAATCCGTCTTGTGCATCGCCGCCGCATACTGCGCGTCCGCCCGTCGCTCTACGAACGTGAACACGAACTCATGCAAGCGCTCTTAGTACTCAAGCGTCGTTTAATGGAAGCAAAAAAATAAATTTGCATTTTGTGGTAATTTTATGATATTTTTGTCGCAATATAATTGTCAAAACAACTATTCGCAATGCAAGTGAATTTTGAACAAATTTATCCATTCCTTCTTGAACGCACGGTTCGACAAATGAAGAAGATTTCGCAGCAACGTATTACCGATGCTGGGTTCGACCTGACTGTCGAGCAGTGGGTCATTCTTTATGCCATTTCGCAGGAAGAAGGCAGCGCACAAATTGCTATCTCGGAGGGTACGTTCAAAGATGCTCCAACGGTGACGCGGATTATTGATATGCTCGTGAAGAAAAGTTTTGTCTATCGGAAATTGGACGATGCAGACCGCCGAAAATTCAATCTGTACCTGACCGATGAAGGGCGAACAACGGTACAAACACTTATTCCCGTGATAGAAGGTATTAGAGCTGATGGCTGGAAAGGTCTTGAACGCTCAGACTTTCAAGAACTCAAGCGTATGCTTGACCGCATGTACAAAAATTTTGGTGGGTAATTTTTATCTCAAATACTTGTTGTGCTAATTATTGTTTAGCGAACAGTACTGGTAATTATGAGGTTGTGCGTTATGTTTTTTTTACATTTTTCGGAGATTTTTTCGATGAAACTTCAATATGGTCAACCTGCTCCAACGTTCGATGTAATGGACGTTCTGGGCAATCGCATTTGTTTGGCAAATTTTGCCGACAAAAAAATCCTTCTTTCGTTTTTCCGTTATGGTTCGTGTGCAATGTGTAATCTGCAAGTGCATAAACTTATCGGGCGTTATGATGAATATCGCAAGCAAGGTATGGAAATTATTGCGGTGTTCGAGTCACCCACAGAGAATATTATACCTTTTGCGGGTAAACAAAACCCACCTTTTCCGCTTATTGCTGACCCGCAAGCACGGCTGTACGACCTTTATGGCGTAGAAAGTTCGCCGGAAGCCGTCGAGCGAGCACAGACAAATTCAGCTATGCAAGAGTACGTGAAAGCAGCATCCGAACTGGGTTATGAACTCAAAATGGAAGAAGGAGCGAACTTTTTTCGTGCGCCAGCAGATTTTCTGATTGCGCCCGGTTTGGTGATTGATACGGCGCATTATACCGACCACATTTTCGACCACCTTCCATTTGAGGCGATTGATACATTTGCCGCCGAACACGTGGCTGCGTGATATTTCTATAGAAAGGATGGATTCTTGTGATATTTTTGTGTGTGAGTAGCGGCATTTGTATCACGAATATCACAAGGTAGGGGGCGCGGTGGCAGAGTTTCAAGAACTTTATGTATGGCAGGTTGTATTCGGTAAAGCGCAATCTATCTGTGTTGTAAGACGCAGTGAATCGTGCAGTTTGGCGAGTATAGTCTATATTTTAGTGCTGTGGATTGTAACAACCACAGCTGTGGATGCTCAAGCACAGAGTGGGGTACAGTCAACAACAGTACGCAACCTCACGGTGCTGGACTCCCTTGCCCGCAAAACCTCACGAGCGCTTGCTGAACAAGTGAAAGCTGAACAAGTGAAAGCTGAACAGGCGAGACAATTTCACACAACCCAAGACACGCTTCGGTACGTATTTGCGACACACGCTGCCTCGTGGATGCTTGACCAATACGTGCTTACAGACAATCCTGCATTGAAGCGTTTCCGCACAAGCGATAGCGGCAAAGGACGCATATTATCGCTGCGAATGATAGATTTTGCGGTGCGGTATTTTTTGGTAGAAACCGACGATGATGCACTTGCCCGCGAAGCAAGCATTATCGTAAGCGCAAGCATTGAAGAGCCTTCCGGCGCAGTTCGGCAACTCACGAATATTTCATACCAACAGCGCGACACCATCACACGTCGCGCTGTTCCTTTGCTTGAAAGCAGGCAATACGAGTTTGCAAACGGCATCGTCCCTGAGCCACCCGGCGGCTTTATGAAAAGTGTCGTGGAGCCGCTTGTAGTTATTGCGGCGGCAGTTATTGCGTTGGTGTTGTTGTTTACAGTGCGAACCCAATAAACTATCCGAAAACCGCTCCAAGCCGTCTGTAGCTGTTAAGCCGCTACTCTGCCTCTGATATTTTCGGTAACTACCTGCCCGTCGAAGAGGTGAATCACACGGTTTGCGTATTCGCTGTATTCTGGTGTGTGTGTTACCATCACAATCGTCGAACCGTTTTTGTTCAACTCCGTGAGCAAATTCATTACCTCCAAGCCGTTTTTGGAATCAAGATTTCCCGTTGGCTCATCCGCGAAGATAACGAGCGGTTTGCCGACGATTGCCCGTGCCACTGCCACACGCTGTTGCTGTCCGCCCGATAGCTGCTGCGGAAAATGACCTTTGCGGTGCGACATCTGCATTTGGTCGAGAACTTCCGCCACGCGCTCTTTGCGGTAGGTTGCATCGAATCCCAAGTAGAGAAGCGGCAGCTCCACGTTTTCTTGCACCGTAAGTTCGTCAATCAGGTTAAAGCTCTGGAAGACGAAGCCAATGTGCATTTTGCGGAGATTCGCACGTTCGCGCTCGGAGTATTTGGCAACTTCTTTGTCGTAGAAATGATATTCACCGCCGTCGGGATTATCTAACATCCCGAGGATGTTTAACAGCGTGGATTTGCCGCAACCGGACGGTCCCATGATGGCAGCAAAATCACCAACCTGAATTTCCAAGTTCACGCCGCCCAATGCCGTTGTTTCTACCTCTTCGGTGCGGTAGGTTTTGCGAAGTTCGACTAATTTAATCATAGCGCTGCTCCTTGTGTTGAAGGTATTTGTGTTGAAATTATTTAAGAACGAGTTTTTCGATGTCTCCAAAATTATCATAGCTCGAGGTAATCACCTTTTCCCCGATTTGCAATCCCTCTAGAACCTCGAATGCTTGCGGGTTCTGCCGCCCAAGGCGGATGGTGCGTTTAACGGCATAGCTACCGGACGGGTCAACCACATAGACCCACTGCCCGCCTGTTTTCTGGTAGAAACCGCCACGAGTCAGTAAAATAGCTTGTTGTTCGCTGCCAAGCTCAAGGCGAATTTGCAGCGATTGCCCTCGTTTGATACCGTCAGGTACGCCAGTATTTGTGCCATTATCAAAGGTCATATCAACCTCAAAACGACCGTTTTTCACCTCCGAAAATACTTTGCGAATCACGAGGCGATAGGTCTTACCAGCAATTTCGCATTGCCCGCTTTGCCCAACTTCGGTGCGAGCGATGTAAAATTCATCAATCGGCACACGAACTTTAAAACCGTTCAACACGTCAATCTGCCCTAAGCGTTGACCGGGTGTTTTCGCCTCGCCAATTTCAGCATTCAACGATGTAAGTTGTCCGGTCACAGGCGCTCTGACAAGCATGTTATCAAGGTTTTGGCGAACGATGCCGAGGTTTGATTGCAAACGCCCCGTTGAATGCTCCAACTGCGCCACTTGTGCGGTTCGCATAACAGAGTCTTGATGCTGCGTTTCGAGTGTAAGTGTACGGCGTTTGAGCAGGAATTCATACGCATCTTTCGTGCGTGCGTATTCTTCCTTAGAAACATGTCCGGCAGAAATGAGTTTTTCATTTTGGCGGAACACACGCTCGGCTGCTGCAATCTGGTTATCGAGGTCAATAACTTGACTTTTTAAGTTCAATCGTGTTTGCTCCATTGTTACGCGGGTGTTTTGGAGATTATTCACCTGCTCGTACATCTGCGCTTCGCGGTTGACGGCATCCAAAATCATTTGCGAATTACGAAGTTGTACAATTGGATCGCCTTCGTTCAGCATTGCTCCCGCTTCAGCATAGATTTTTTCCACGCGCCCGCCTTCAACAGCATCAAGGTAAATCGTGCGGATGGGCTGCACAGTGCCAGTCACGGGGATGAATTCTTGAAAAACACCTTTATCGACTGCCGAAATGGTTATTTTGTCAAGTTCGACGTTGAGCTTCGAGCGTGTATCGCCCAACACCGTCATATAGAGAATTACAACCACCAGTGCCACGCTTCCGCCAATGGCGGCGAGCTTTTTTGGTGTCCAGCGTTTTTTTTCGATTGGCTTATCCATTGTCGTATGTCGTACATCTCAAAAGGTTGATAACTATGTTGGTAATAACTATAACCTGAAAAACTGTGCCAAGTCCATTTTATGCGGGTTTCGGAGAAAAAAGTGTTCGCTCACGATACACCAAGTGTTCATTATCGGACAATCTGGGATAATAACTTTATAGGTGGCATCGTTCAAACTCCTGCCGCAAAATCAGTTCCTCTTCTGCCGTCAATACGCGCTTCCGGCGACTCATGACCGTGCGGGCAAGCTCTATAGCCTTTTCTCCGTCGAACATTGGTGAATCCTTGCGCCCGCCCCACGAGAACGATGGAATATACTTCTCAGGATAACCTCCGTCGAACACGTTCGCACTCACACCCGTGACGGTTCCTGTGTTGAACATCGAATTGATGCCACTTTTGGTATGGTCGCCGCAAAGCAAGCCAAGAGAGGTGTGTCCAGTATTGATTTCGCGGCTTTTGTCGCGCTCGAAGCGTACACGAATCCGGCTATAATTATTTTTGAGATCGGAAACATTCGTACCTGCACCCAAATTCACCCACTCGCCAATGAACGAATAACCAAGACAACCATCGTGCTGTTTATTGCCGAATGCTTGAAAAATCGTGTTTTTAAGTTCGCCGCCCACCTTGCTCGCCTCCCCAATACTCGTGTTTTCGTACAGCCGTGTTCCTACCTTTACCACAACGTTATTATCGATAAAACACGGACCCACAATCGTGGTTTGTGCCATAATTTCCACGTTATCACCAATGACAATAGAGCCTTTCGACGCATCAAGAACGGTACATGGCGCAATCCGAACATGCTTTCCCAAAGCAATACATTCCGGCTGCACAGCAAACACGCCCGTCATAAACACAAGGTGTGATGCAGCATTAAAACTAAAAAACCGAGCGTCGTCTTCGATGGCGTTTCCATTACCGTGCAGCGCGTCCCAAAGATACGTAATGATAAATGCCTCAACATTGACTACCGTACAACCTTGATAGAACGAACTATCTAAAGTGCTAAGTTCCGCAAGCGTGGGCAGTGTTTTACTGTCGAATGCTTCGCACGGTACGAAGGCTGCAAACGGCGTAGAATCTTTCGTAAGAACAACTGTTTGTCCGGCGGCTGTTGTGTGGGCGAGTTCTTGGGTGATGTTGTGGAGCGCTTGCCACAGTGCCGCATCGGGACAAACGTTTCCGGCAAGAATGAGCATATCTTCTGCACGAACGTCCTGTTCTGCTTGCGGGAATCGCGCCAGAAACGAGTTCAACTGCGGTGTGCGGTTGTTAGTCGCGTGGAAGAGCAGCCGTGCATGAGGAAATTGGTGCTGCACTTTCTCGAACAAGCGAAAAACGCCCGAACGTAGTTCCCATGAGGGGTGCATGATGCTGAAAGGATAAAGGCTGTGGACGCTCTGCGGCTCAAAAAAGAGAATTGATGCTGGGTTCATAGATTTTTGTTGGTTCTCTCGGATTTTCGCGTAATTTCACGACAATTTACGATGCTCTTCGCAATTTTTTCCAAAGAACAATTTTTTGAAAGAATTCCGAAGAATACTGTCGTCGTGCTTTCCTCACTCCAATCGCTGTACAGCCATGACACCTTCTCGTATTCACGTCCCACGCTTGTATGTCGCTTACATACTGGCGTTGCTGCTCCCGCTTTTTGCGTGTAGCAAACAACAAAAGCCTGCCGGAACTTCCTCATCAAGCGCTGGCACTTCTTCTGGCTCATCTGCACAGACCACCTCCTCGCAACATTCCGCTTCGTTCACGGAAGATTTCGAGAAGGCGAGCAAGGGCAATTATAGCGCTGGCGAGGAGAAATTGAACTCTGGCACGTGGTCGTTTGAGGATGCACTTGTTGGAAGCGAACAAAACGACCAGAAAAACGGCTCAAAAGCACTTCGTCTCCGCAATAGTGGTGCCGTGCGGATGATGTTCGACGTAGAGGGCGCAAAAAGCGTCTCCCTCAGCCATGCGGTGTATGGCAAGGATAAACCCGTAACGTGGGAGCTTCGCGCCTCCACGGATGGTGGTGCTTCGTGGAAGGCAGTTGGAAGCCCCATGAAATCAAGCGGTACAACGCTTCAAGCCACAACAATTGCGGTGGATAGTAAAAAAAACATTCGTTTTGAGATTCGCAAAACTGACGGCACACCAAATCGTTTGAATATTGACGATTTTAGTGTTCAATCCGACGGGCATGGCAGCAATAATGGCTCCGGCGCAAGCGCCTCTCAGCCCGCCAATCCCCAATCCACGAACTCAGTACCTTCATCAAATTCTTCTTCCGGCGACGTATCCCACCCGCCGACCAACTCAAGCAACAGCATTCATTTGACAATGGGGATTGCAGCAGACGGCGATCCGTCGGACGATTATATCCTTGAAAGAAAGCAATACGCGCTGTCGTACAATAAGGATAAACACGTTCCCAATTGGGTTAGCTCAAATCTGAATGCGTCGTACTTCGGCGATGTGCCGCGCCATCAAGGGCAATTTATGCCGGACATGACATTGCCAAACAACCTTTACCGCGTCCGGCACAATGATTACACGGGTTCCGGCTACGATCGAGGACATATGGTGCGTTCCGAAGAGCGCACCGCAACATTAGAGGACAACGAATCAACATTTTTTACAACGAACCTGCTACCACAGACACACGACATGAATGCCGGTCCGTGGCTGCGTTTGGAGGAAGAATGCCAGCACCTTTCGCAGCGTGAAAACAAAGAACTCTACATTATTTGCGGCGGCATTTACGCAAAAAATTTCCCGACAATTGGTAAAGGGAAGGTTGCCGTGCCGGAGAAATGCTTCAAAATCGTGGTGGTGTTGAATCGCGGGCAGGGTTTGAAGGACGTGAACGCCAACACGCGCGTGATTGCGGTGATGATGCCTAACATAACGGGTATTATTCACGAAGGTTGGCAACAATACGTAACGACGGTGGACGACATAGAGCGAGCTACGGGCTACGATTTCTTGAATGCGTTGCCAACAGACGTGCAGAAGGCAATTGAAAGCCGTGTTGGAAAGTAAATACGGTTTGTTCTTATCATACAAAACATCACAACAGAGGGCGTACTATGGAACATGTTCCGCAGTACGCCCTTGTGCTATACAAACCTTATTGAAGTTTAGATAAAATTGTCTGTTTCGCCCCTCATCCCCCGCCTTCCCCCAAAGGGAGAAGGAGCGAAGACAAAGAAAATCAATGTCTTCTGAAGCCTTCTCCCTTTGGGAGAGGGTTGGGTGAGGGCAAACACAAGAGCGAGGTTTTATGCGAGTTACGAGATTTTATCTAAACTTCAAAACTTTATACACTCGGAAATTTCGCCTCAATATGGCTTTTCGCCCATCATATTGCCCGCGGGATCGTAATTGCCTACAATGATTGCCCAGCGTTTTCCTTTCGCTTTGCCCAAGCCTATTTTCGTCGTTTTGCCCCATACCATTTGTGTGTAATGCCCGGATTTATACCAATTCGCACCCGTTAATTTCCCGCCCTTATAGAATTTTTTTTCGCTATACCACATTTTACAAGCCTCTACCCCTTGCTGTTCGCTCATTGCGCCGGCAATGTTTTCGCCGTATTTCTGTGCGTATTTGCCGCTATGCGGACGATGTTCAAATTTATTCATTTTTGCCAAATAGTCTGCCCATTCTTGGGCACGTGCCGCCAATTCTTGCGACCACTCTATCGGCGGCGCACCCACTTCTTTGCGGACTTTGTTGTGAAACGCGACTATAGCATCCATTTCAGCTTTGGAAAACGCCGAACCAGTGGCGCTTGTAGAATCAGCTTGAGCAAAAGCGCTTGCGACTGCGAACGTCGCAATGGTGCAGAGGGAGAGGAGGAATTTGGTCATAATTATTGTTGTTTTACTTGGGGAAAATATTCGGACATTTTTCAGCTGGGAGCTTCATAAAAACTTGATTGTTGAAGAATTCCAAAGTATAATTCTTCTTTTTAAACCCTTTTGTAGCAAAAGCTCGGCGATAGAGCAGATTGACTGAGAACGAAAATTTGGCGTGACCAGAGGCTATTAATCGAACTGTACTTTACACTTGGGTAATGCGGATTTAATCCGTGCCATTTCATCGAAAGAAAGATTATTCTGTCGTAAACTTAGTCTTTCAAGCTG
>JANYIG010000109.1 GCA_025358765.1 Candidatus Kapaibacterium sp. | reverse complement strand
GGCAATCGTACGCGATATTACGAAGCGCTTGGAAGCAGAAGCGGAAATTCTTCAGTTAAACCAGACACTGACGCAGCGTGTCGAGGAGCGCACAAAAGAGCTTGTGAGGCTCAACGATGAAAAAGATGAGTTTTTGGGCATTGTTGCCCACGACCTCAAAAATCCACTTGCGGGCATCCGCTCAAGTGCTGAGATTATTGAGTGCTATTTTGTTAGCGATAAAGGTTCACAATTAGGTAATTTCATCAATGCCATTATGGATACCTGCGACCAGATGCTTGAGATTATCACAAACCTTTTGGATATCAACCGAGCAGAGCGCGGGGAACTCTGGATAACGCTCCGGCGCACATCGTTGGATTGTGTGCGACAGGTTGCGGAGTCATACCAACCACGGGCAGGGAAAAAAGGCATTACGATTCAGATTCAGACACCGGAAGAGCCAATCGCTGTTTTCGCCGATGAGCAGTTGCTCCGGCAGGTTTTGGATAACCTTATCTCAAACGCTGTGAAATATTCACCGCCAGAAAAATACGTCTGGGTGCGCGTCCGAACAAGACAGGCGGTCAATCAGGGCAAACAGGACGAGTATGTGCGTATCGAAATTCAGGACGAGGGTCAGGGGATAAGCGAAGACGATAAGTTGCGGCTGTTCACGCGCTTTGCTCGTCTTTCTGCCAAGCCCACCGGCGAGGAAAGTTCGACGGGATTGGGGCTTTTTATCGTGAAAAAATTCACCGAGGCAATGAATGGGCGCGTGTGGTGCGAGTCGGTATTAGGCAACGGCGCAATGTTTATCGTGGAGTTCCCGCTTGCGGAATCGTAGAAGCAGAGCCGCATTGCAATCATGCTATGCTTCTGAGCAAACCCGTTCTACACTTCAGAAAGTGTAGGACGAGAAGACAGTTATCCTGAATGCACATTATTTTGAATCGCATGAACAACCAATCGCCACCCCAGCCGCATCTTAATGAGCACGAATTTGCGTTGCTTAGCAGCCTTGTTCGTGAACACTTTGGCATCCACATCACGGAAGAAAAACGCTCAATGGTTGCCTCTCGGTTGGGCAAAACGCTGAAGGAATTAGGCTTGACCTCATTCCGGCAATATTACGAGCTATTGCAAGCCGAAGACTCCAAAGCGCTGACGGAACTGGTGAATCGGATAACGACCAATCATACGTTTTTTTATCGAGAAAGCAGTCATTTCGATTTTTTTACCAAAACCGCGTTGCCAGCCATTGTCACTCAACAAACGGCACTGCGCGACCACGACGTTCGTGTGTGGTCGGCAGCGTGTTCGTCAGGCGAAGAGCCGTACCTGTTGGCAATGCTTCTGCGCGAATATTTTGGCGCGGAGTACGCCACCTGGAACGCTGGCGTGTTGGCAACCGATATTTCCGAACATACTATTGGCAATAGCCACCACGGGCATCTATTCTCAGGAGCGCTTGCAAGAACTGCCGCCCGCGCTGCAACAAAAATATTTCCTTCGCAAACCCGATAACATGTGGGCGGTGAATCCATTGATTCAAAAGGACGTGGTGTTTCGACGGTTTAATTTGATGACGACGCTGTTCCCCTTCAAAAAACCGTTCCACGCTATCTTTTGCCGCAATGTGATGATATATTTCGACGAACCCACCCGTAAGGCAGTGGTAGAGCGGCTGTACGATGCGTTGACTCCGGGCGGGTATTTATTTATTGGGCATTCCGAATCGTTGCACCAAATGAGTTCGCGGTTTCACTATGTGCAGCCTGCGGTGTATAAAAAATAATGGTATCCGTCTGATTTTTATCGGTCAATACCTATTTCTCCGCTCAACACCCTCCGTTATGAAATAGCAACAACAAATGTAAAACATTGATAACACCACGCTTGTAGCGTTTTGATAATGTACATTTTCCTCTTCGGACGTGTAGTTTTGTGGTGCGTAAAATAATGCTCGCAAGAAGCAGCAAAGACTTTGACGCACTTGTTCCATTAGCACCCAACGAAGCATGACGCAAGCACAACTTCCTTCCCGACGCGACCACATACGAACGGCAGCCACATAACGGCTGGCGTTATCCGTGGGAATGCGACCGATCGCAAGGTAATATCAAGAACGGACGAAGCTATAACGGATACCTCGTTGAGCGCTTTGGGCGGCGCATTGTGTTTGGCGGTGACACTGCTGTAACACAATCGTTTTCGCTTCTCAAGGATGAAGGCGTGGACGTGGCTATCATGCCCATCGGCGCATACCAAGGCTATGAATCCCTTCACTGCACACCAGAACAAGCCCTACAGATGGCAACTGCCATGCACGCGAAGTATATTGTACCGATGCACTGCCTGACATTTCCCCAAAGCAACGAACCTGCCAGCGAACCCATTCTGCGCCTTGTCCGTGCTGTATCGCAGTACAGTTCACAACTTTCGATGCTCACCATCGGCGAAACATTTTCCATGGTGGACGAGCTTGTGCTGACGCAGCATCGTACTCTTACCAAACATTAGAGTTTATTCCAGCGAAGGCTGGGGCTGGCATGACGGTCATTGTACAATAATCGGAATAAACTCCAATCTATAGCCCGAAATCACTTGGTTTCGGGCTTTTATTGTTATTTTGTATTTCGTCTCTATTTTTGATAACGTTGGTATCGCACATCTGCACCAAAGCAGGAAGGGGATTCATTTTATTTTCCGTTTTCCATGCGAACCCTTGTTGTTTTTATTCTTTTTGTCGGTCTATCCTTTGCGGCGGCGGTGGCACAGCATCAACCTGTGAATATTCCACCAATGACGCAAAGCGCACCGTTGCGCGGTTTAGACCCATCGAAAGCCATTACTGACTATCTGCATTTAGTCTGGCAAACCGAACAAGGGTTGCCGCAAAACTCCGCGCAGGCTCTTTGCCAGACGCGCAACGGGTATTTGTGGATAGGCACTGCGGAAGGACTTGTGCGCTTTGATGGTGTGCGCTTTGTTGCATTCGACAAACGGAACACCCCTGCTATAAAAAATAACGACATTAAGGCGCTTGTGGAAGACCGTGACGGCTCCCTCTGGATTGGCACACGCGGCGGCGGCGTGAACCGTTTGCGTTACGACGACAAAGGGAATGCCGTTTTTACAACCTACACCACCAAAAACGGTTTGTCGAATGATCTTGTGTGGTCGCTGCTGCAAGATAGCGATGGCGCAATGTGGATAGGAACCGAAGGCGGCTTGAACCGTTTGCGCCTCGACACAGCCATGAGTACCATGACGGGTGGCAATGCTTCCTTCACGACGTACACCACCAAAAACGGATTATCCCATGACTTTATTATGTCGCTGTTACAAGATCGTGAGGGCAATATCTGGATTGGTACACGCGGCGGCGGCGTAAACCGCCTACGCTACGATAATCATGCCGACGCGGTCTTCACAACCTATACGACGAAAAACGGATTGTTAAGCAATTTTGTGTGGTCGCTGCTGCAAGATAGCGGTGGTGCGATATGGATAGGAACCGAAGAGGGTTTAAACCGTTTGCGCGTTGACACAGCCATGGGTACCATGGCGGGTGGTAACGCAGCATTTACAGCCTACACCACCAAAAACGGCTTGTCGAATAATTTTATCTTGTCGCTGTTGCAAGATCGCGGCTCTGCAAACCGTGAAGGAGTTTTGTGGATTGGCACACGTGGTGGCGTAAACCGCTTGCTCTACGATAATCGTGGCGGAAATCAAGTCAACGACGTTTTTACGAGCTACACCAGCAAAAACGGTTTGACCAATAATTTTGTTCGCTCGTTGTTCCAAGACGGCGACGGTGCGCTCTGGATTGGTACGCAAGGCGGGGGAGTGAATCGCTTGCAAAACGTCAAATTCACTGGCTACTCCGCCAACAACGGTTTGTCGAATGATTTTGTTCGTGCGCTCTTCCAAGACCGGAGCCATGATAGCCTTGGGGGTACATTATGGGTTGGAACCTGGGGCGGCGGCTTAAATCGCCTACGTCACGACCCCGCTATGGGAAGCGTGGCGGGCGGCAACGCCACATTCACGAGCTACACTACCAAAAATGGCTTGTCCAACGATCTTATTTTGTCATTGTCGCATGACCACAACCATAATACCCATGATACCCATCATGCTCATAATGGTGTGTTATGGGTTGGAACCTGGGGCGGCGGCTTAAATCGCCTGAGGTATGACAATCACGGCAAAGCAAAATTTACAGCCTACACCACCAAAAACGGCTTGTCCAATGATATAGTCTGGTCGCTGCTGCAAGACCGTAGTTATGACAATCGCGGCAAACTGCTGTGGATTGGAACCTACGGCGGTGGTTTGAATTGTTTGCGCTATGATGAACGTGGTCACACCACATTCACAAGTTATACGACTAAAAACGGCTTGTCGAATGATTTTGTCCGTACGCTGCTCCAAGACCGTGATGGCAGTATCTGGATAGGTACAAACGGTGGTTTGAACCGTTTGAAGGAAGGGGTGTGGACACGGTACACAACGAAGGATGGCTTGTCGAATGACATTGTTGTGTCATTGCTGCAAGACAGCGATGGCACACTTTGGGTAGGCACAAATGGCGGCGGATTGAACCGTTTGAGCAATGGAAAATTCACGGCAATCACCACCCAAAACGACTTGTTCGATGATGTTGCCCATTGTATTCTTGATGATGATTGTGGTTATCTTTGGATGTCATGCAACAAAGGTATTTACCGCGCACGAAAAAGCGACTTGAACGCTTTTGCTGATGGAAAACTTGCGCGAATTCCTTGCGAAGTGTTCGGTACGGCGGACGGCATGAAAAGTACCGAATGCAACGGCGGCGGCTCTGCCGGATGGAAAACGGCGGATGGGCGTTTGTGGTTTGCCACCGTCGTAGGTGTTGCAATGGTCAATCCGAAGAACCTCACGTATAACCCGTTTGCGCCCGCCGTGATTATTGAAGAAATAAAAACTGACAGTGTTGTGCTGGATTTGAGTGCTGCCGTCACAGTACCCGCCAATGTCGAAAAATTTGAATTCAGTTATACCGCCACAAGCCTACTTGCGCCGGAAAAAGTGAAATTTAAGGTGATGCTCGAAGGGTACGACAAAACATGGACGGATGCCGGTACAAGGCGTACAGCATATTATACAAACCTTCCGCGTGGGCGCAAATACCGCTTTCGCGTGATAGCCTGTAACAACGATGGCGTTTGGAACGCTGTAGGCGCGACGGCGATGTTTTCTATCACTCCGTATTTCTGGGAAACATGGTGGTTTTACGGGCTATGCGTGATTGTTGCTGGTGGCGCAACGTATCATGGTACTCGCTGGCGTGTACGCCGCTTGAAAGCGAGAGCAGAAGTTTTGGAGCAACTTGTGGATGAACGTACCCGCGAGGTACAGGAACAAGCGGCAGAAATTCAGCTTGCGAATCTTCAACTTCAAGAAAACAACAGAGAACTGGATGAAGCCAACCGCTTCAAAACCCAGATGCTCTCCATCGTTGCTCATGACCTCAAAAACCCCATCCACAACATCATAGGTTATGCCACGCTCGCCGCTTACGACCTCCCGCCGGATTCACCGCCCGTACAAATGATGCTGCACGTTGAACAGTCCGCAAGCCGGATGTTACGGTTAATTACCGACATTTTAGAGACGGCAGCGCTCGAATTAGGAAAAATTCAGATTGAACGGCACAGCATATCGCTTGCATACTTGATAGAAAGGGCTGCTAAGACCTATCAGGATGCCGCCGCTGCCAAAGAACAGACGATAATCTTGGAACTACAAAAAGATGTAATAATAGCAGCAGATGAAGAGCGATTGTTGCAAGTGTTCGACAACCTCATCTCAAATGCTGTTAAATATTCGCCTCATGGAAAGCAGATTTGGGTACGAGCAAAACAAGGGAGTGGGAATATACGGATAGAAGTGCAAGATGAAGGACCGGGTTTTACGGAAGAGGACAAACACAAACTCTTCGGTTTTTTTCAGCGACTTTCAGCGCAACCAATCGGCGGAGAAAGTTCTAATGGCGTGGGGTTGGCGATTGTGAAAAAAATTGTGGAACTGCATGGTGGTACTATCGAAATAGAGAGCGAACCGAGTAAGGGCGCAACGTTTATCGTGGTGTTGCCGATAACGTGATGGGAATAAAAGGATTCTCATTAGATTTATTTGGAAAAATCAGTTTATAGAAAGAACATTGTGACATTAATCACGACGGTCATGCCAACGAAGGTTGGCATCTATAGCGATCAGGCAATATCATTATGGTTCCGATAGATTCCAATATTCGTTGGAATGACAGAACCTTTCCAACAAAACCAATGAGAACCAATAAAAGTAGGTTGCAGCATATTTTCTGAAAGGTTTGAAATAGTGAATCGTCGTTTTTTCTCTTCGTTAGCATTGGTGTTCATGGTGCTTTGTCTGCTCTGCGGACAGATACTTCATGCACAAAAGCGAAGTGTTGATTCCCTCACTGCGCTTCTTATCACAGCACAGCAAGACACAATGCGTGTGAATATTCTGAGCGATTTATGCTGGCATTTGCGGTATCGTGACTATGTTATATCAGCGCGATATGGCTTAGAAGCGTTGGAATTGGCAGAAAAACTGAAATTTCAAGCAGGTGTACTTCGGACATTAAATTTTATCGGCGTGGTTTATCGCAATGCAAAACTCTATCCACAAGCATTAGAATATTTTACACGGGCATTGGACGAAGCAACAAAGCAGCAAGACCGCAATCAGTCTGCCTTTGCGATGAATAATATGGGCGACGTGTATAATCATCAGCAAAAGTACGATAGCGCAAAAGTGTACGTCCGCCGTGCGTTGGCGTTGTTCGAGCAGTTGCAAGATGTGAAGGGCATGGAATATTGTCTGGTGCGAATGGGTGAAATAGCCCTTGCCTCTGGTGATTCGGCTCACGTGATGGATTATTATTTTCGCCGAAAGCAGCTTGTTGAACAACGGCTTCCCAAAAAACTTCCCGATGCCTGGCTATCTATTCTTGCGACATATTCCATCCTTCGACAAGATAGTATGGTGATTCGTCTTTTTCCGCAGGCGTTTGTTCTCATCAAAGGTACGGAGCATGAAGCGGCGATATTGTCCGTGATGGCAAGGGTGTATTTCCGCCAAGGCGATACCGCAAAAGCAGAACCCTACTTATTACAGATAATGAGTCTTCGTAATAATCGTGGTTTGCAAGCCAGCGATGTACGCGACGAATTGTCATGGCTTGCCGATATTCATGCGCGGCGCGGTGAATTTGCGGAAGCGTATCGCTACCGAACAGAAGCCTTAGAAGCGAAGGATTTTATACAAAAAGCAAGCGATCAGCGTGCCATTGCCCAAGCACAGATGAGCTATGAAACTGCCAAACGCACCGAACAAACACTCTTATACTCCAAACAGCAACAGCTACAATTGTTGGTTATTGTTGTTGTTTCGTTGGCGCTTATCTTCGCTGTTGCATTTGGTATTGTACTGGTGCGCTCAAACAGGCGTACAAAGCGTGATAACGAGCTGCTTGCACAGCAAACAGAACGTTTCCGAGCCATTAGCCGTATTGGTGCGGAAATCAGTTCCAGTCTGGTGTTTGTGGATGTTGTGCTAACGATTTACCAAGAAGTGAATAACCAGATGGATGCGCCGATTTTTAATATCGGTGTCTATTTACCCGAAGAAGAGCGTATCGAGTTTCGATATTTGATTGAAAATGGGAATTTTTTGCCGCCGCCTTCGGTGATGATGAGCGATACAGCACGTCCGGCGGTACAATGCGTGTTAAAACGCCAAGAAATTGTTCTAAACGACGTTGATATTCCGGTGCTGGTCGGCTCGAAACCGGAATCGTTAGTCTATGTGCCACTTGTTGCCAACGACCGCGTGATTGGGGTATTCAGCGTTCAAAGTTACCACAAGAACAGTTATTCAGAGGAGAATGTTGCCTTATTGCAAGCGATCAGTTCGCATGTAGCCATAGCTATGGAAAATGTACACGCCTTTGAACGCATCCACCAGCAGCGAGCAGAGCTGGCTGTAGAACGGGAAAAATCGGAAAAATTATTGCTCAATATCCTTCCGCCCAGCATCGCCGCTCGTATGAAAGACGATCAAACAAAAATTGCCGACTATTTTGATGCAGTGAGTGTGATGTTTATTGATATTGTTGGTTTCACGACGTTTTCCCGCGACATTGGTGCGGATGTACTGGTCGAAATGTTGGATAATCTGTTCTCCCAATTTGATGCCATCATGCAAAAATACGGCTTGGAAAAAATCAAAACTATCGGTGACGCATATATGGCTGCAAGCGGCATTCCCACAAAGCGCAACGACCACACCGAAGCAATGGCGCAAGCAGCACTCGATATCATAGCCCTTGTGGGAAATCAAGTGCGTATTGGCATTCACACAGGCGCGGTGATTGCTGGCGTTATCGGCACGAGCAAATTTGCCTACGACCTTTGGGGCGACACCGTGAACACCGCCAGCCGCATGGAATCGCACGGAGAGGCTGGAAGGATACACGTGACGGAGGAAGTGTATCGGAGGCTGTCAATGGGCATTGGTCATTCGTCATTGGGCGTTCGTGTGACAGGTGAACATCCACCAATGACCAATCCACCAATAACGAATCTACTCATGACCAATGACAAGCAAATGACCAATCAACCAATGACGAATGACCGATTTACCTTTGAGGAGCGCGGAGACATTGAGGTGAAGGGCAAGGGTGTGATGCGGACGTATTTTCTGACGGGGATGGAGTGAAGCAACAACATTCTGCTCTCATTGGATTGAGTTGGCAGCATTCGCTGGGATGACGGACGATTATCGCCGTAATTTTTCAGACGATTCTTATTCCACCCAACCTTTTTGAACGGCGTATTTCATAAGCCCCAACAGGCTTTTCAGCCCAAGTTTGTGCATAATATTTCGCCGATGGGTTTCGACGGTACGGGCACTGATGTAGAGTTTGTCCCCGATTTCGGCGCAACTCATTTCCAATAACAACAGCCTGGTTATCTCAATTTCGCGCTCGGTCAAGATTTCACGGGAAGATTCAGTAGATTTGGCGCTTGCATCATCTACAATCGTTACTGCGACTTCGCTGCTGAAATACCTTTTCCCTGAAGCAACGCGGCGAATGGCAGTCAAAAGCTCCTGTTGTCCAGCGTTTTTCAATAAGTAGCCCGTCGCACCTGCTTTCACGCTCTCTAAGATAATCGCCCGTTGGTCGTGCAACGTAAGCATCAGCACTTTGATGGTGGGATGCCGTTCGTGGAGAATTTTTGCTACCTCGATGCCGTTCATTCCCGGCATTCCAATGTCAATCATGGCAACATCTACCGATGCAAGCGCGGCATGGCTCAACACTTGCTCGCCACTGAGGGCTTCGCCAATAATGCGGATGTCATCATGCTCACGCAAAAGCGATTTTAAGCCGTCAATCACCACTTGGTGGTCGTCGGCGATAAGAAGGCGAATCGGGTTCATGGAGAAATTCCTGAAAGTGCGTGTCGTTCAGATGGTGCAATCGGTATTTCAATCGTCACCGTCGTACCGCGTCCGGGTGTAGAATCAAGGTGGACGATGCCGCCGAGTGCATCGGTTCTGCTGTGGATGTTACTCAGCCCCATTCCGTGCTGTTCCTCTGCTGTTTCCGATACTTCGACAAAAAAACCGCATCCATTGTCCTCTGCCATCAGAACACAGCTATTTTCGTGGCGCACAAGTTGGATGGTCATCTGCGCCGCCGCCGCATGTTTGAGCGTGTTTGTGATGAGTTCTTGCGCTATGCGGTAGAGCGAAATTTCCACCGATGCCTCCAAACGTTCGTGCAAATTATGGACGTGCAAGAGAAGACGAATATCATTCGTTTGCATCACCGACCGCACCAAATCATCAAGCGCTGCCGCCAACCCCAAGGTTTCGAGCGAACCGGGCATCATATTGTGAGCAATAGAGCGGACTTCACGGACAATTGTGTCCAACAAACGTTGCGAGGCTTCAATATCCTCCGTTTGTAATGGCGTGGGCTGCATTAAACTATTCTGGAGCGCCATCAGGCGCAGTTTCACCACAGACAGTAGCGGTCCAAGCCCGTCGTGCAAGTCTTTGGCAATACGCTGTTGTTCCTGTTCTTGCGCGGCATTCATCATGCGAATGGACGTTTTTTTCTGATGCTCAATCTCCAACAGCAAATCCGTTTTTTCTTGAAGCAATGTGCGAATATTTTTCGTCATCTGATTAAAACTCCGCGCCAGATTGCCGATTTCATCTTCAGATTCCACGGCTACAACCGTCTCAAAATCACCCGCTGCCACTTTTTGCGCCGCATCGTTTAATCGCTGCACTTGATGGCGAATGGAACGAGCAATAACAATCGAAAGCGCAATGCCAATCACGAATGCCACACCAGACACCACAAACCGCAGATCGCTATAAAACTTTACATAAACTTCTTTTTCCTTTACGACGGCACTAAGGATAGCGCTAATGTTGAGTACGGCTGCGTTCATCGTTTGCAAAAGCTCACGGTTACGGTTGGTCAGCCATACTTCCCGAGGAAAGTATGTGAACTCAGGTTCCGAAGGCGATGTTGTATGATGAAGATTGAGTGTGATCTCGCGGAATGCTGCGGTATAGCGATCCATCTCGCGGTGAATTGGTTCGTAGAATGGCTCGGTGGCGTATTCGCTCAAGATACGATTAAAATTCACCAATGCGGAATCGGCACTACGGGCATAGCGAATCTCCTGCAAAGCAAGGAAATCCTTCTCGTTCAGTTGTTCTTTGGAAAGCTCGAGATTCAGCGCTTGTATATCGCGGCGAATGTTGCCACCTCGTGCCGATAGGATGGAAAAAAACGTTACCACCGCCAGCAAGCTCAATAGAGCCACTGCCAATGAAAAAACCTTTGCGAAGAGGCTGGTTGCAATCACGGAGGGATACCTTAAAAGCATGACAATGACCCTGCTTGTACGACATTACCACCCCTTTGATGAGTTGTATATCGCCATGCAAAATAATATTTTCCCTGAATTATTTATGCTCTAATCTCATGGTGGAAAGATTCTTCAAACCCTTAACGCCGAAGCTGTAATGCGTTAATGAAAGAACGTTGTGTACTGCGCGTTTTGTCGTCAGCATACCATTTGTGGAGCCGTGTAGCCCGTTCGTCGGGCGGAATCTGCTCCGATTTCCATTGCATATATAGTTCCTGAGCGGTTTCGGGGCGAGGACCCCACGAACCAAACACGTTTAGCGTTTCGGGGTTCACAAAAAGCACTTTTGGAATGGAACGACTGCCATTTGTCAAAAACTCGTCCATAATTGACAAATACTCATCGCGCAAGATAAAGCGGAGGTTTATCACAGGATTCAAAGCGGACATCGTATGGAGGGCTGGTACAATCTGTGCCGCATCGCCGCACCATGCCTCGGTGAGTACAAGCCACGTTAGGGGTTTTGTGATAGATTGGAGGGCGACAACAGTGGTTTCGTCAAGTTTTGTGGTGTGTTCCACGCGCTTCATACGGTGCAGATTGAGTTTTGTGTAGCCCACAAGTTTTTCGGTTTGTTCGGGTCCGGAGGTTTTTTCTTCTGCGACGAGCCACTCTATAAGCGCCTTATAGGTGGCGTAGTCCATTGAATATGCAAGAACTTCTGGTGTGATAATAGAGGCTGTCGTTGTTGTCGGTACTGGCATAGTGGGTTTGGGGTCAATCGTAAAACAAATATTATTCTTTTGAAGAACGGATAACGCGGCAAAATCTTGGACGGATAGCAGTAAAACCGTATATTTCGCCCCAATTCTTCGTTGAGCAGGCTGTGGTCACGGCATTGTGTTCATAGCAGTTCCACTCTTTTTACTCCGAACTTGTTTGATATTTCTTCGAGATTGACCGCAGAGGCGCAGAGGTAGAGAGGCGGTAAAAATAGCTTTTGAAACATTATTCCACAATCTTGATTCTCTGCGCCCTCTGCGCCTCTGCGGTAAAAAATCTTAAACAACTTCTCTAATCACAATCATCGCTCATTTTTTATGAACAACGGTTCTTCTTCTCCGTCATCGGCAGCCCCAGAATTTAGGCGGGAATTGGGTGTATTGTCCTCCACAATGCTCGTTATCGGCTCAATGGTAGGCTCTGGAATTTTCATTGTGAGTGCCGACATCGCTCGGACGGTCGGCTCTCCGGCGCTGTTGCTTGCGGTGTGGCTTCTAACGGGATTAATGACGATTACCGCCGCACTTAGTTACGGCGAGCTTGCGGGCATGATGCCGCAGGCAGGCGGGCAATATGTGTATCTGCGCGAGGCGTACAACCCACTTGTGGGCTTTCTTTACGGCTGGACGTTGTTTCTGGTGATTCAATGCGGCACGATTGCTGCGGTCGGCGTAGCATTTGCGAAATTCACTGCCGTGTTGATTCCCGCATTCAGCACAAGTAATGTCTTGTTTTCGCTGTTTGGTTTGAAGGTGTCTGCCGCGCAGGTATTAGCGATTGCAAGCATCGTATTGCTTACGTTGTTGAACGTGCGCGGTGTGCAATCCGGCAAAGTTGTTCAAAACGTAGTAACGATGGCAAAAGTGTTGGCATTAGCGGGTTTGGTGACACTTGGGTTTGTGGTTGGCAGCAACAGTGCGGCACTGACGGCAAATTTTACGAACTTCTGGGCGGGTCTAACAAGCGGTTCTTGGACGCACGTTCAATCTGGCATTATCACATCTGTCGAAACATTGTCTGGTATAGGGTTGCTGGCAGCCATTGGCGTGTCAATGGTTGGTTCACTGTTTTCGAGCGATTCGTGGAACAACATCACCTTCGTTGCGGCTGAAGTACAAAATCCCAAACGCACGATTCCGATTGCGCTGGCATTGGGAACATTGGTGGTAACGGGCATTTACATTCTTGCGAATCTGTCATACCTTGTCACACTGCCGCTTGCGGGTAATTCGTCGGCTGCGGATGTCGTCGGGCGCGGGATTCAGTTCGCCACCGATGACCGCGTGGGAACAGCAGCGACTTCGATAATGTTCGGAACAACGGCTGCAACAATAATGGCAGTGTTGATTATGATTTCCACGTTCGGTTGCAACAATGGTCTCATCCTCGCCGGAGCACGCGCGTATTATGCTATGAGCCGCGACGGGTTGTTTTTCAAGCAAGCCGGTTCGCTGAATAAAAACTCCGTACCCGCGTGGGCACTGGCGGTGCAATGCATATGGTCGTGTTTGTTATGTTTGTCGGGTACGTACAGTGATTTGCTGGATTATGTCGTGTTTGCGGTATTAGTGTTTTACATTTTGACGATTGCGGGCATCTTTGTCCTTCGTAGCAAACGTCCTGATGTACCGCGCCCCATCAAAGCTTTGGGGTATCCCATTATCCCGGCGCTGTACATCCTAATAGCCGGAGCAATCTGCGTGGATTTACTTATTTTCAAACCGGCGTTTACCTATCCGGGAGCATTAATCGTTCTTTCCGGCATTCCGGTGTATTTTTTGTGGAGCAGGAAGCGCTGAGAATATCATCGTTCAACTTCCTTCCAAGATTTTAAGCTCATCGCCCAAAAAAGCGATGGGCTTTTTTTATACACACACCATGCCAGCACGTTGGTGAAAATTAAATCGAAGCTGTAGGAGTGGATATGAAAAGAGGTTTAAGCCAGGAATACAGCGGTAATCGCGCTGACTTTTCGACAAGAATGGAAGGAAATCATAGGCTATGTGCGAAATGTAGCACTCGTTGTAGGTAAAAATGGTACGAACGTGGTATAGACTTTGGCAAACGGTTGTTGTAGATTTGCAAGAATCGAGATGTAGCCCACTCAAGGTGGGCTACATCTCGATTCAAGAGAGTTTATGCCGATTATTGAATAGGGATCGTCATGCCAGCGAAGGCTATCACCCACAGTCCGCGATGGAAATGTTCAACTGAAATAATTGAAAGATGAACACTGGTACAATTGCAGAACTGAAGTT
>JANYIG010000136.1 GCA_025358765.1 Candidatus Kapaibacterium sp. | reverse complement strand
AGCAGTCTCGCCTTTGCGTACGGGAAAACCAAAGAACTTCTCCCAAACATCGTCCTTAACCATGTACAGACCCGTTGCGTAGTCAAATACATCCTGATTGAGCCAGATGGAGCCATCCTCGTACAACTGGACAATGTGCTTGTAGATAATATCCACATAACGCTGGATGTCGGGTGATGTTGGGTCTCCATAAGGCGCAAGCCCCATGAGTTTATATTCGCCAGAATTCACCTTAAAACCCAGAAAATATGTAAATGCCGAATACAGAAGTCCGACGGAATGCGGAAAATGAAGCTCTTTGAGAACGGTAATATTATTGCCCTTGCCGTGCGAGATGGAAGCCGTTGCCCACTCACCTACGCCGTCAATTGTCAGGATGGCAGCATCTTGGAACGGCGAAGCGTAATAGGCGCTTGCAGCATGGGAAAGATGGTGATCGGGGAACAAGAGTTTGACCGATTTTTTATCATATCCGCCAAACTGGTCGTCAAGGTTCGCAAGCTCATCATGGATAAGCTTTTTGAGAAACATTTTTTCTTTTAACCACACAGGCATCGCCATCAGGAATGACCGTAACCCACGTGGGGCAAAAGCGTAGTAGGTTTCAAGAAGTCGCTCGAATTTGAGTAGAGGCTTATCGTAGAAAACGACGGTGCTTACGTCGGAAATAGCGATGTCTGCTTGCTCCAAGCAAAATTGCACAGCGCATTTCGGGAAATTCGAGTCATGCTTGATACGCGTAAAACGCTCTTCATGAGCAGCCGCAATAATTTCCCCATCCTTGAGCAGCGCCGCTGCCGAATCGTGGTAAAATGCTGAGATTCCGAGAATATACATGATAGGATATCGTGATGTCTATGATAAAATGACAGAATCTTAAATATACCAAAATTTCAGCAGATTTCATCATGCTGTTCGCTCGCGGCTCACAACCGTTTGATGATTTCGTCCGTAATTTCCACCGTCGAGAGTATTTTTAAGCCATCTTGCTTGATGTCTGCTGTGCGGCAGCCTTCGTTCAGTGCTTGTTCAACAGCGGTTTCAATCAAATGCGCTTCGTTCTCTAAGCCGAGTGAATACCGCAGGAGCATTGCCGCGCTCAGGATTGTGCCGATAGGATTCGCAATATCTTTGCCCGCAATATCCGGTGCCGAGCCGTGAATAGGCTCGTACAAGCCTAATTGTTTGCCATGACGATTTGCTTCTTCACCAAAGGATGCCGACGGCAGCAACCCCATGGAACCAGTAAGTACAGCCGCTTCGTCGGTCAGAATATCACCGAAGGTATTTTCCGTCACAAGAACATCAAACTGCTTTGGAGCCATCACAAGACGCATCGCGGCTGTGTCCACCAAAACATTGCTTAACGTCACATCAGGAAAACCTTTTGCTGTTTCGATAGCTATTTCCCGCCACATGCGGGATGTCTCTAATACGTTTGCCTTATCTACACTAGCAAGCTGTTTACGTCTCCCTTGAGCGACTTCAAAAGCAAGCTTCATAATCCGCTTAATTTCATAATCGTAGTACGCCATTGTGTCTATGCCTAACACTGCCGTGCCTTCTTGTCTGCGCTCTTTGGGCGTACCGAAGTACAAACCGCCCGTCAGTTCGCGTACAACCATAAAATCCACACCCTCCAACAATTCGGGGCGAAGCGGCGAGCAGTACGCAAGTACTGGAATCGCCCGCACCGGACGGAGATTCGCATACAGCTTCATCGCCTTGCGGATAGCGAGCAAACCATCTTCGGGGCGCGTTTTTGCTTGCGTATTGTCCCATTTCGGACCACCCACAGCACCAAGTAACACAGCGTCGGCACTTTGAGCCGCTTGCAAGGTATCATCGGGAAGTGCTTTGCCCGTTGTATCAATGGCAATGCCTCCAATAAGGTGGTGACTAAAGGTAAAACTATAAGAAAATTTTCGTTCAATAGTTTTCAGAACACGAATAGCTTCGTTCGTTACTTCTGGTCCAACGCCGTCTCCGGCTACGACAACGATGATTGCTTGCATTGGTTCAAATTACAGGGTAGAGGTTTTAAGTTTTTACGTTTTAGTCAAGCATCTATATTCAAGCGGCTTCGTATTCGAGAATTTGCTTCTCGCGCTGCATAATATAACCAAGTTCATCCACACCGTTGAGTAGGCAGTGTTTACTGAATGCAGCTATCGGGAATGTTACCGTTGTGCCGTCAGGCAACGTGAGTATTTGGTCGGCAAGATTAACGCTAAACTCTGCCGTTGGGTTTGCCTCCCAAAGCTCGTAGATACGTTTGTGTGTGGCTTCATTGACAATAATCGGCAGCAAGCCGTTTTTGAGCGAATTATTCTGAAAAATATCTGCAAACGACGTACTGATAACGGCTCGAAAACCAAATGCTGCCAGCGCCCATGGCGCATGTTCACGCGAGGATCCACAGCCGAAATTATTGCCAGCAACAAGGATTTGTGCGCCCTCTGCGATAGGTTGATTCAGCACAAATTCTGTTTTTGGTGTCCCATCGGTACTATAACGCCAATCGTTAAAAAGATGATTGCCGATGCCCACTTTATCCGTGACTTTCAGAAAGCGTGCAGGGATTATCTGGTCGGTATCAACGTTGTCCATGGGTAGCAACACCGCATGAGAACTGAACGGAAGGTATCGTTCCATAAACAAAAAATAATAAAAGAAAAAAAATGCCCCGACGAGGCGTAAGCAGGAGCCTACTGACCACGGCTTTGCGGAACGCAGTTTACAAGGGACAAGTTAGTAAAAATCGGAGAAAAATATAGAGGTTTTTCGCTATTTCAAATCACGCTCAATGTTGGACATGAGTTCTAATGCGTCATCATAGAGATGCTCCATCGCATTCGTGTCTTTGGAGGGTGCAAAACGCGCAAATTCACACGTGTCGAGTGTTAAAGCAAATTGTTGCACCACAGTTTGGCTCACACCGCGTGCGGCAAGGGTTGTGGCAACACTCTCGCGGGTGAGTGATGCTGGCGGGATATTGAGTTTGTCACTCATATAACCCCAAATCGCTTTTGCAATTTCGTCGTGAAATTTATTGTTTTCCTGTTGAGCAAGGAAACGTTGTGCTTGCTTCAACCGTTGTTTTGCGGCTTTCGTAGCACCACGATTTTTCATAAGGACGATATTACTTCTTAGGTCTTCAGTTCTGCGGCGATAAAAAACAAAGCCGATAAACAAACACACAGGAGCGAGCAACGATGCCATAAAACCAGCACTACCAAAAAATCCATCCCCCTTGCGGGACAGCGACGATGGGACGCTCTTGATATAGCGAATATCGCTGCCGATAGCCGTCACGCTTTCTTTGTTTACACCCGCCGCACTCGTAATAACGGTCTTGTTATCGTCCTTGCCTTTTTCTACGTTAAGTGTAAATTCCTGCGAACTTAGGATATTGTAGTGTTTTTTTTCAAGGTCGTAGTACGCAAAGCGTATCGGTGCTATCTTAAACTCACCTGCATAACGTGGAATGAGTAGGTACTCGAACGTCCGGCTACCAGAAGCTCCGGACTCCGTCACGGCAACATTGTCGGTAACGGTTGGGTCGTATGTTTCGATATCTGGCGGAAAATTCATTTTGATAGGGTCGAGCAGTTTCAGATTGCCTTTGCCCGAAACGCGGATTTTGAGCTTTACAGGGTCGTTCGTTTTTGTACTCTTGCTACTAAGCGACGCATCTAAAACAAATCCTGCGCCAACTGCACCAGCGAACTCGGTGGGAACGCCGTTTTGAGGAAGGGCTTTGACGGTAATTTTAAGGGGATTACTTTTGAGCGTGAGTTTTACATCTTGAGCACGACCAAACGGATCGCCGCCAAAAAGTTGGTCGAAGGGGCTACCGCCACGTTGCTGCCCCATCACGCGAGCAATCACGTCGGCTTCCATCGGGTCGAGTTCGAGTGTACCGCTTTGCTGTGGAAAGAGCGTCACTTTTTTTACCGCCGCCACGCGAAATGTCTGTCCGTTGATATGTTCGTCCGTGAAATTCAGTTGTTGAGCATTGTCAATATCTTGGCTCCAAAAACCCGTGAGCGCGGGCATTTTGCGCGGGGTATAATTCACAAGACTGACGCGGGTGTAGAGCTTGTAGGTTGCCACCAGTTGTTCGCCGCGCGTGACGCTGATTTTATTGGCGCTTACTTTCAGGAAAAGATTTTGTTGCACCTGTTTACTCATGGCAGCCTCGGCTGCGCTTTCGGCTGCTTTTTGCTGAATCTGCTGTTGTGATTGCGACGTAGCTTTGACGACTTGAATAGCGAGGGGATTTGACTGTATCTGTCGCCCGTTCGCTTCAGCAGTGGCAGATTGAATCGTGAATTTTCCTTCTGCTTTTGCCTGCAAAATATACGAAACCGCCACTACTTGCGACATGGAACCGTTCACAATTTGAACGCTCGTGGATTGATTTGGTCCGGACAGCACCGCAAAACCTTCAAACGAAGGTGGTCGGAACTTCGCAAACTGCGTATTGCCGGAAAATGTCACTTGAAAGCGCTCTGCAACACCAACGGGATTGGTACTGACGCTTGCCGTCAAGGTGGCATCTTGCGCGTGAGCAGGAATGGAGAAGGTAAAACACGATATTGTGCATACCATTACGCACCACATTATGTACAATACACAAACAAGAAAAGCACGTCGTTTCATAGCATTATAGCATTGTCGGAAAATGAATAGAATAACCTTCTGCACTTGAAACTTGAAATCTGAATCTTAGCACTTGACTTGCGTGTCACCAATCTTTTTCGATAGCAATTGGTGTTGCTTTTTTCTTCACGAGTTTTTTTTGAACATTCTTTTCATCGTTATTAAGTGCCTCCAGAATCCGCTCTGCGTCAGCTTTTGAGATGCTTGGCTTGTTCTGCGCTTGTGCTTGATTCTGCTGTTGCTGCTGATTCTTTTGTTGGTTCTGCGCTTGATTCTGTTGCTGTTGATTCTGGTTATCCTGCTTTTGTTGATTCTGCTTTTGCTCTTGTTTTTGTTGCTGGTCTTGCTGCTTATCTTTGTCGTTCTTTTGATCTTTGTTTTGCTGTTGCTGTTCTTGTTGGAGTTTTGCCTGCGCGTAGGCAAGATTGTAACGGGTTTCAGCATCCTGCGGGTTCATCTTGAGCGCCTGTTTGTAAGCATGTACGCTTTCGTCAAGTTTGTCTTTTTTCAAAAGCGCATTACCAATATTATGATACGTTTTTGCCAACGTTTGTTTGTCAACATCTTTTTGCACCGAAAGCAAGCGGAATTGGTCGGCTGCTTCCTCGTATTTGCCCTGTTTATAGAGCGCATCGCCCAGATTGAATAGGCTTTCATTCAAGGTTTTATCAGATTCCAATGCTTGTTTGTAATTCGCTCCGGCATCCGCAAAACGCCCTTGTTCGTAAAGTTTATTGCCTTCGCGAACGGTTGAGCGAACGCTTTGTGCGGACAGTTGTATGGAACACAGCACCAACAATGAGATGGTTCCAAGCACTATAGAATGAAGAATACTCATGGGTTCACCTCATTGGGCGACAGCGATTGTGAAGCAGATGAGGATTGGAACAAGTTCAACCGTGTAAGCCACTGTGTACGGCGCTCTGAGAGTAGCATTTCTAACACAAGAAGCACGAAGGCGACAAATAGTGCGTATTGAAAACGGTCTTCGTACTGCGTGAAAATTTTTGTGCCAAATTCTTTCTTTTCCATTTTACCGATTTCCTCCAGCACAAGGTTTAATCCGGCTTCGGTATTCGTTGCACGGACGTACATGCCACGTCCTATTGCCGACATTTTTTGCAATCCCATCTCGTCTAATTTTGTGACAACGATATTCCCACTATTATCCTTGCGGAAGCCCGCTTGAACACCCGCACTGTTATATATTGGAATAGGAGCGCCCTCCGGCGAACCCATGCCAATTGTGTGAACGATAGCGCCGCCGTCGGTAATCTCCTTCACGGCGGTGAGGGCATCGTCTTCGTGGTTTTCGCCATCAGAAATGATAATGAGTGTTTTGAAGCGTTGTTCTTTTTTATCTTCATCGGTAGTTACGAACGATTTTGCTGCCAATTTCACCGCCGCGCCAATAGCCGTACCTTGTGTGGGAATAATGCCGGGTTCAATAGCACTCAAAAAGAGCTTCACGGCAGAATAATCAGCAGTAAGTGGCAATTGGAGATATGCCTCGCCCGCGAAGACAATTAAACCTATGCGATCATTACTAAGTTTTTCGGTGAGCTTGGCAATGGCTTGTTTCGCACGTTCTAAACGATTTGGCTTCAAATCTTCCGCTTTCATGCTATTAGAGATGTCAAGCGCAATCATAATATTCACACCTTCGCGTTTGACCTCTTCAAGCTTTGTGCCAAGTTGCGGATTTGCAAGCCCCAGAACAAAGAATAAATAGGCAAGCATTGCCAAAATGAGCTTCCAGCGCGGTTTTGAGGACGAAACATCAGGGAAAAGCTGCCCAATAAGCGCAGGGTCGCCAAATGCTGC
>JANYIG010000119.1 GCA_025358765.1 Candidatus Kapaibacterium sp. | reverse complement strand
TTACTTCTACATCCAATCCGTATTCTTCACGCCAAATTTCGGCTATATCTTTTCCGATAAGATTATATGTTGTGCCGGGTGCGCCGGCGGCAAGCTTGTATTTTTTATTGTGCGATGCACATCCTGTCGAGAACAATACGCATAACACCAGAACAGCAACTGAAACAGAATGCTTCATAAAAAGCCCCTTAGAAAATTGTGAAAAATGACGAGGATAAAAAAACGTGGAACCCCAACGAACTTTGCGGAATAGCCTCTGCAAACCTACATAACAGAGGTGGATGAGTGTGTAAAGGATTTTGTGTAAACGCCCCCTCACCCAAACCCTCTCCCGCCACGTTTCCGTGGGGGCGAGGGCTTCAAATCTTGCTCCTTCTCCACCACGTCTTCGTGGCTGGGAGAAGGCTGGGATGAGGGTTTACACAAAATGCTGTACACTCCCGGGTGGATATGCTTCTATCAAAAAAACTTGCTTGCCAGCGCCCCCAAACCTTGCTTCACAAGGTCGTTGTCGAGCATACTACCTTCGGGTGAGAGTTTGTCAATGACCTGCGGAAGCATAGCCGCAAGCCCCGATGCCGCATCACCATGCGACAAGCCTGCTTGTTGTGCGATTGCGCCAAGTTGGTCGCTACCAATAACATTCTGAATTTGTTCCGCTGAAATAGGCATATTTTCGCCCGTTCCCACCCACGACGCGACATGTTCGCCTAAACCTTGTTGCTGCAACGATTCCATTAAACCCTGCACTCCGCCTTGTTGATTCAGCACAGACATTGCAAGATTCATTAATTGTGCGTTTCCACCGCCGCTTTCGCCGCCCATAAGAGAAGCTAAACCGCTCATGAGGTCGCCGCCTTGCCCGCCGCTCGTTGCGCCAGTAAGACCGCCGATTACATCACCCAAAAGACTCATAATACATTTCTTCCGAAAGAACGTTAAACAAAAAACGTAGCTGTGCTGCAAAGTTCGCTCTGCGGTGTACCAAATAAAAGTTTTTTTTCAATAATAGAGATATTTTTTGAGAAATGAGATTTTAAGCGACTTCCAAGCTGTGGAAGATAGCTTGTGGTTATTTCGCCGAATGTGTGTATAATTGTGGTTTGCTCAAATAATATTGTCCACAAAGGAATATGTAATCCATGAAAGCATTCCAAATTGAGCGTTACGGCGCTGTTGCCGATGTTCTTAGGCTCAAAAATATTGACGTACCACGCTTTGGTGCAAACGACGTGGTTGTTGAAGTCCATGCTGCCAGTATTAACCCTGTTGACTTGAAATATATTTCGGGTGAGATGAAAATGGCGTTCCCACTCAAATTTCCGCATACGCTCGGATACGACATAAGCGGCGTTGTGAGTGCCATCGGTAATAACGTGACCATGTTCAAGGTTGGCGATGAGGTTTACACGGGGTTAGAGTATGGGTTGGGAAGCGGTGCATTTGCGGAATTTGCGGTTATACCTCAGACGCATCTTGCCTATAAACCTCGCAATTGTAATCATGCAAAAGCAGCTTCGCTGCCCGTTGCTGGATTAACCGCATTGCAGGCGTTTACGCACATATACAAGCTCCAAAAAGGTCAAAAAGTGTTGATTCACGCAGGTGCTGGTGGCGTGGGTACGTTGGCAATTCAGCTTGCAAAACACCTTGGCGCAATCGTTGCTACTACCGCCAGCGAAGCAAAAAAGCCACTTGTAAGCCGATTGGGTGCAGATGTGATCATTGATTACACAAAAGAAAATTTCCGCCAAATTATCAAGGATTATGACCTTGTGTTAGACACACTTGGCGGGCAGGTGCTTTTAGATTCGTTGTATTGTCTGAAAAAAGGAGGTACGTTGATAAGTATAAGCGGTACGCCGGATAATCAATTCGGAAAAGAGATCCAAATCTCACTGCCCGCAAAGGTAGCCGTACGAACGGCGTTGTGGTTTATGAATCGGAGTATTTACAGGCTTTGCAACCAACTTGACGTAGAGTATCATTATCTTTTCAAGAAGACTGAAGCGGAAGATTTACGAACACTTGCTGAACTCGTGGAGCAAAATGTTCTTGAGCCGGTGATTGACCGCGTTGTTCCATTCGCACAAGTAGTGGAAGCACTCGAATATCTTCAAACGGGGAGGGCAACAGGGAAGGTTGTTCTTGCGATGAAATAGATATGTCCTTTAAGACATTACACTTGACGGCGTTACGATTTACGCCATTCATCATGGTTGACATCTTCATGCCCCGGCGAACGCTCCCGTGAAAGAAATGAATCAACACTATACAAACCCGGACCGGTGATGAAGAGCGCAAACGTAAGTACCGAATAAAGTAAAGCGAGTTCTGCCTTGCGGGAAAAAGGGTCGTATGTCAAAAAAAACAACGCTTCCAACACAGCAGAAAAAACTGTGAGGAGGATGCAAATGAGTGCTGGTCGCGTCAAAAAACCAAAAAATATCATCGCGCCGCCCACAAACTGCGAGAAAATCACAAACCCACCTACAAACTTTGAAAGCGGAACCCCAAACGTGTGGATGTGTGCGGTAAACGGCTCAAAGCTGCGAAACAACTTGTCGGAGCCGTGATAAACCATCATGACTCCCAACCATATTCGTAGAAATAAAATCACCGATTCTCGTCCAAACGACCGTGACAAAACCGCAAAGATATCTTGAATTCGTGCTTTCATCGTGCTGTAATCCTGAATTGTGAAACATCGGATGTGCAACTTACAACGAAATCAACAGCGCTCAAACCGGAAAATCATATTTTTCAAGTTTCCCAAAAACTGTTTTTATTCCACGTTGACCCGAATTATTCTATGAATTTATATTGCTTATTCCAGTCCCTCTGCGGCTTTTGTAGCATTATGCTCGTTTTCTTTTTTCCTTTGAAGACGTATGCCCAAAAAGATGTTGTGGAAATTCGGGCGGTGGATTCGACCAAAGCGCCGATAACGCTTATTCGCCTAAACCAATACGAAATCAAAAGTGTATGTTCGGTTTTGAGCAGGATTTTCTACAACGAGCCGCCTCCAACCCTTCCTTCACCCGCCCTTCCTTGGCGGTTTGTCAAACTCACGTCGGAACAAGCGCGGAATTTTTCTCCAGAAAAATTAAGTGCGCTTGGTGTCTATAGTCAGACAGTAAATATCTTCGGAATGCGTTTGAGTACAACACCACAAGAAAATGTCACACTTTTGGATAGCGAAAAAGACTTAAAGAAAGTATCGTTTCTGCGTGAGTATTGGCAACAGGTGTGGGGAATTGCGCCGGAACGCATTCAGATGAAATACAAAGTGGAGTTGGCGCGGGCAGGACGATGTGTAGAAATTGTCGCTTCACCAGCGCTGATGGAGCCTGTAGTCGTTAGTGAGATTCATCGTGAAGTGCAGCCGTCGGAGATTGTTTTTGCTTCGACGGTTACGAACCCTGAAACGCCCGTCCAGTGGACAATCGCCGTCATGCAACGAACTGGAATTGGTGCTGGAAGCAAAGACCATGTCGTGAAAAATATTACAACAATCGGTAAAGTACGACCGCTCGTTGCTTGGAAAATGGCAAATGAAATAGCCAGTTTAGCGCAAATTGATACCGTGCCGCTGGTATATCAACTGAGTGTCCGTTATGATGGTGGTAGCCCGAATCGTAAGTCCGAACGGGGCAGTATTCCCGTACAAGGGCTTTTGCAGCCGAAAACCCGCAAAGACCGATATCTACTGCTTCTCGGAGCAAATGATGCGAAGGCGCTCACAGCTCAGAATAAAACTATGGTCGAGCGTATAAAACGAGAAAAGCTGATACAGTCGGCTTCTACAGTAACCGTGAAGTATTTCTCGAACAATGCCGCAAACCCCGATGCCGAACGGGGCGCTCAAGCTGTTGTTAAGGCTCTTGATGTGGGTAAAAACCAGTTGGTAATTACGAAAAATAAGTCTCCGGAGCCGCATGAAACCTTTATGGTAGAAGGCGATGTCGTAGGGGTAGTGGTGACAATTATCGTAGAAACGCCGATTGAGAAAAAATGAGCAATGTAATCATCCTCTAAAACGGCACAATAAATTCCGAAGCGCGGTTTTGAACAATCACCCGATTCATATTGATGGAGATAATTACTGTTCCGGCACTAACGTCATAAACGAAGCTATTCATGCCCGATGCGAGGGGAATAAACGACGGGATTTGTCCTTGCTTCCAGACGGGGTTTGCCGCTCGTGCTGCCGCAGCTTGCGGGTTGTTGCCTGTTTCCACATCGGGGAGCGGGAATTTAATACCCAAATCAACCATTCTGCGCCCTTCTGCCATAAAAATTTCTTGCCGCATC
>JANYIG010000105.1 GCA_025358765.1 Candidatus Kapaibacterium sp. | reverse complement strand
CACGTTGAGCTTCGGCGTAGGAGCCTTGGGTGTTGTACGAAGTCGCAATCAGATTTTTCGCCCACGCTGCGCCGCTGTTGTCGCCGAGCCGCAGGGCGAGCGTGTAGGCAGTTTCGGCGGTGGCGCGTTGGGGGGCGGGTTCTCCGCGTTGTTCACGCGCAAGTTCGTTCAGCAGGCGGACTTTGGCGGTGTCGTCCTTTGCGGTTTTCACGAGCGTTTGCAGGGAGTCGAGTTTTTGGGTTTGAGCGCAGAGCGTGCCTGCGGCAAGCGGCAGTGCGAGGAAGAGAAGAAAAACAAAACGAAGCATAGAGGCAAAAAAATGGATAAGAAGAAGCGTACAGCCCGCTCGGAAGCGTGCAGCCCGCGGGGATTTGCGTTGTATTTGCCGGCTGTCGGCTTCCGTGCTAAGAAGCGTACAGCCCGCTCGGAAGCGTGCAGCCCGCGGGGATTTGTTGTTGTCGGCTGTCGCCTTCTTTGCAGTAGCTTTTCCGCCGCTTCCTGCCAGTCATCGCCCTTCGCCAAGCGCGTTTCAAACTCTTCACGGAGTTCCGCAGAAACGCTTTGCAAATACAGCCAATCGCTGCTTGCGTCGGGGCGTTCCGTGGGCGGCACGTCCACATCCCAATAACAAGATGAACCCGTTTCCGCCACGCGCACCCGCGCAAAGGCTTCGGGCGTAGCAATGGAGCGCATGACAGGCAAGACAAGCTGTTCGCGGAAATCAATGTCCGCTTCGGTGTTATCCTGAAAGCGCACTCGGAGCTGAAAATTAGATAAGGCTTCTGCGGTAGTGAGGCGGGGAAACTTCATTGGTCAAGTCCTGCAATAGGGTGAAGGGGTTGTTTCAAACGGGCGCGTTCCCAATTTGCCAAAAGTTCCTCTTGGTGAAGCTGCGCCCATTCCACGACCAACCCCAACACACGATTTGGCAACGTGCCGGAACGCAAACTCACGGGATTGATAAGGATTTCCGCTTCTTTGCCGTTATATTCGGCGTGAAAGTGTGGCGGATTGTGTTCGTTGTAATACATGGAGATTGAAATCCCAAGAAACAGTGCTATTTATGGTATCTCGTATAAATAAGCAGATGGACAATCAGAGTTTTTTCTGGCTATAACCCAAACAAAGGCACATTGCAAAATATGAAATTACAACCGCACGCCCAAGACCAACATATCATCCACCTGCGGCGCAAGCCGAAACCGACAGCCCGCGCGGATATTTGTGTTGTATTTGCCGGCTGTCGCCTTCTTCGGCGGCTGTCGGCTTAGCGAACGAACGTGCAGCCCGCGCGGATGACATACAAAAGTATTCGGAATAAACTCTACTTTGTTATCTTTGCAAACAAGAATTTTACCCTTTTGTATTCAACAACCGCATTAGTTCTACTCCAGATGGCTGCAACACCCTCAACTATGATTCCGCTTGGCACGGTCGCGCCTGATTTTACGTTACGTGAAGTTGTGTTTGGTAAGTCTGTTGATTTACAAAGCCTTCGCTCAAACACCGCAACCGTCCTCATGTTCATTTGCAATCACTGTCCGTTCGTCAAACACATACAACAAGAACTTGTGCGCCTTGCGAATGATTACATTCCGCACGGAATCACGTTTGTCGCCATTAGCTCGAACGATGCGCTCGCCTATCCTGATGATGCACCTGACAAGATGAGGCACGAAGCGCTGCACTATGATTACCCATTCCCCTATTTGTACGACGAAACCCAAGACGTAGCGCGGGCGTACCACGCCGCCTGTACGCCGGATTTTTTTGTTTTCGACAGGGATTTTTGCTGTGTGTATCGTGGACAGTTGGATGATTCACGTCCAAGCAATAGCGAGCCTGTTACGGGGCGCGACCTCCGTGCGGCGCTTGAATGCTTGCTCGCCGGAAAGCCCGTCAACCCAGAGCAGATACCGAGCATCGGGTGTAATATCAAGTGGAAAGCGGAGTAATTTATTTATCTACCTATTGAACTTTAGATAAATTCCTGAAAACCGCATCAAACCTTACGCGCAAGAACCCCACTCAATCTCCCCTTAATAAGGCAGGGTTGCTAAGTTCTGAGTATATCAGGCTCGAAACAAGGCTTGTAAAGCCGCATCTGAAAATTCCCCTCTTTCCAAAGAGGGGTGGCTGGCGAAGCCAGACGG
>JANYIG010000104.1 GCA_025358765.1 Candidatus Kapaibacterium sp. | reverse complement strand
GGTATAGTTCAATCCCACGAATTTGCAGAATATTTCGGCTATAGTCAATACAAAAAGCCCTGAGCGCTATGATAAATGCGACGCTCAGGGCTTGAATGTATTCTTGCCACAAACCTTACTTGACCAACTTCTTACAAAGCGCAGGGCTGCTAAGTTCTTCAGATTCCCCTTCGCCTGCCGTCTCCGGCTGCGAAGGGGTGTCAGCCAGACGGAAGCCGTCTGGCTCGGGCGGGGTAGTGGGAATAGCACGTGAGACAACACCCCGTCTGGCTTCGCCAGCCACCCCTCTTTGGAAAGAGGGGAATTTTCAGATGCGGCTTTACAAGCCTTGTTTCGAGCCTGATATATTCAGAACGTAGCAGCCCTGCTTACAAAGCGGGATCTGGCGGCGTGTTTGGATTATTATCGCGCTCCGTCTGCGGATACGGATAAAAATTCCTTGTGCGCTCAATAAGAAGCAAATTCGCTGTGGTCATAGCACCACCTGCTGGAACAGGCGCAGGGCGAGCAAACCGACGCTGGTCTTCCATACGGAAACCGGAAACGTACAATTCAGCGCAACGCTGGCGATAAATCTCTAACAACACTGCATCGGCTGTTTTTGCTCCGCTATATGCTGGCAGACCAGCACCTAAGCCAAGGTAGTCATCCGCCGCTTTTTTTGTGCGAACAGCGTTGATGTCTGTGATTGCATCGTCCAACTTACCTAATCGCGCATTCGCCTCAGCACGAATCAACGCCACTTCACCCGAACGGAAGACAGGAATGGAAGCCGTAAGCGAACCAAAGAAGCTGTTTGGAGTAAAGTCAGAACACGGTAAAGCCCGTAAACCACTTGGTTTTACGCGGTTCGTCACAAAAAAGCTCAAACGAGCATCTGTTGTGTCCACAAGTCCGGTGGATGGCTCAAAACCGAACGTGCGGCGCGGCACAAAGTACGCATTCACTTTATAGACAGCAAAAAAAGCATTGTTGTTACCGCCGTTGTCATATCGAAACTCCGAGCGACCAGCAGCCGTTATATTCACAGCATTTGCAAATGTTATGGCATCTTGGTTTGCTCCAGCAAACAAGGAATAGCGTGCACGCAAAAGAGCAATGGTATTGGGCAAATGAAAACCTTTTACGAGTACTTTGGCGTTAAAATCGCTAAAATCGCCCGATGCTACTTGCGTACTTGCCACGCCAAGCAAACGCAGGGCTTCGGCATACACCTGAGCGCGTGGAACAAATGATGCTGGATTTGACCGTGTGCCACTCGAAAGCGCGGCTTGCTCAAAACATTGTGCCAGATTGCCCAAGCACATTGCTTTGTATGTGTATGCCAACGCCAAAATGCCACTCTGTGTGCCGCCGGAAGGCAGGGCTTTCGGCGCATTGGCAATTATTTGGTCGCACTGAGCAATTATTTTGTACATCCGCGTCCAATAATCCACAACAAGTATATTGTTGGTTGGTAGTGGCGCACCACCGTCTTCAAGTTCTTGATATTGCACCACGTTAATATCTGATGTCAATTCACGTGAAGTCAAACCAGTAACCGTAAGAATAGAAGTCATACCAGCCGTTGCGAAGGTTTGTTGCACACCAACCGCGAGTGCAATGATGCCTTCACGTGTACTTAACACTTCCAGTTCCGATGGCTGATTCGGGTTGGCTATGTCAAGACTGCAACTGCTCGCCAGCATCAATGCTGTACAGGCGCACAGAAGAGTTATTCGTTTGAGAAATTTGTTCATAATCGTAATTCCTTTTCGTGATTACATAATTTGCGTTGAATGATTCTGAAAAACAACATCACTTAGAAACCAAGCGTCATAGCAAACGAAATACTACGCGGAATAGGCACTGTTGCGAAGTCTGCGCCGCGCGTAAGGTTTCCTTGACCACCAGAGTTGATTTCCGGATCGTAGCCTGTGTAATTCGTCAACAAGAGCAAGTTCCGTCCGCTTACCGTAAAGCGTGCACTTTTGATGCCTACCGCTGCGATCTCGCCCGCATCGTAGGTAAGCGACAACTCACGCAAGCGTGTGAAATCACCACGCTCAATAAATTCTTCAAAAATTGTCACTTGCGCATTAATGGTTCCGGGCTTGATTTCGCCAGTCAATTCTTTGCCCGCATTAGCAAGCAAGCCAAAGTACGTACCGGTGCGGCGTGTGTAGTTCAACAAATCAAACTTGTACATACCGTCAATTTGAATCCGCAACGTAAACTTATCATACCGAAACTCATTGATAAACGAACCCGTCCACTGCGGATTCGGATCGCCAATTACTTTGCGGAGTACAGAACCCGTTGGCTGACCAGCAGCATTCCGCACGGGCGCACCGTTGCTGCCCGTTGCGGGGTCAACAGCGCCAGGAGTACCGAGTTCGTTTTGCGGTAAGCCAGCAGGAGTCAGGAGTAAGGTTCCGTCAGCATTGCGAGCATAGTAGCGTTCGTACATCACAGGAAAACTAAACCCATTGATAGCTGAATACTGCGCCCCGATGATGGAGCCGCCACCGATGTCGCTAATCACGTTTTTGTTGTTGTTTGCAATCACCGTCGTGTTCCATGAGAACTCATCAGTTTTTACAGGCGTTGCACGGAGCAAAATTTCGATACCTTTATTCAACAACGTACCAACGTTATCAAACTGCGTCGAAAAACCTGTCGTCGGCGCAAGGTTGCGCGAGAGCAAGACATCTTTTGTCTCCTTATTGTAGTACGTGAACTCAAGCCCGATGCGGTCATCAAGGAAATTTACATCGAAACCCGCTTCAGACTCGCTCTGACGTTCAGGTTTGATGCCGGGTGTACCTAAACGTGTACTTGTTG
>JANYIG010000103.1 GCA_025358765.1 Candidatus Kapaibacterium sp. | reverse complement strand
TTACGGCGAATCGGGTGGTTTAACGGCTATCGGCGCATATGACCGCTTAACGACATATAACTCCAGACCCATTAGTGGACTGCCGGGTTTGGCGACGGGCGACCGTCTTGGTACACCAGCTATCAAGCCAGAGCGCCAGCGCGAAATTGAGTTTGGTGTGGATATGAATTTGCTTGACGACCGTGTGTCGCTTGAATTCACGTACTACGACAAACTTACCAAAGACGTGCTGCTTTCGCGCAATCTTGCCCCGACAACGGGTTTTGCTTCGCAGCTTGATAACGTAGGGACGCTCAGCAACAAAGGTATTGAAATTTTGCTTCGCGTAACGGCTGTGAAGACCGACGATTTTTCATGGAATACGACCGTTATCTTGAATAATAACAAGAACGTGATTAATGATATTATCGGCGGTGCAATTCTTGGCGCTCAATACAGTGCTATCAATGGCTACAGCTTTCCGATAATTTTCGAGCGTTATTATGCCCGTAATTCCGATGGAAGTTATTTGCTTACGCCGGCGATTACAAACGTTCCTGCAGGTGTTGACCCCGCGAAAACACAATTGCCGCAAAACGAAAAAGGAACATTAAATCCTTCCGGAGCAACACAATTTGGCGAAAGCGGTATTAATGGCGTGGCGCAACGCGCCACTACTGGTCAGCCGACGGGTTCAGACTTGCGTAAAGTTTTGGGCGACCCTAATCCGCGTTGGACTGCTTCGTGGATTAACGAATTCCGTTTTGGTGGGTTGAGCTTTCGCACTCAAATTGACGGCATGTTTATGTTCGATGTACTGAACTATACCCGTCGCACAAGCACAGCATTTTTTACCCACGAAGAAGCTGGCAAGGAACTTACCGGTGAGTTTAATCCGGGTCGTGCAGGAGCGATTATTCCGATTTTCGAGGAATTTGTGGAAAAAGGAGATTTTGTCCGCCTGCGTGAATTGTCCGTCAGCTATGATATTGGCGCGGTAGAGGCATTCGGCATCAAAAGCGCTCGTTTCACCTTGAGCGGACGTAATCTTGCGCTTATCACAGGTTACCGTGGCTACGACCCCGAAATTAACTCGGCAGCACAAGGAAATATTACGCGTGGTGCTGACTTTGCAACGGTTCCGCCACCGCGCAGTATCTCGCTTGGCGTGAATTTGGGTTTTTAAACGGACTTGTTGTATAAGAGTATTCCGCATTGAATTTATGTATTATGAAAACTAAAAGGAATTCAACATATGAAATCACGATTAAAATTTCTTGTGCTTTGTCTGGCAGCGACCTTCACAGGCTTGCTTTCAGGCTGTAGCCTTGACATTGCTAATCCGAACCAACCTTCGGATATTGAGGTGTTGGCAACACGAGACGGCATTATCGCCCTTACGGTGGGCATTCAACAAACGTTTATGGTACAGTGTATGGAGTCGGCGCTTATCGTACCGGGCGCTTCCGCTCGGGAAATTACCGCCGACTTTGACCAAGTGCCGGTCCGAGAGTTAGAAGAGGGCGGTTCCGCATTGCCCAATACAAATTTGCGTGTCGGTGAATTTTGGACACGCATGTACAAAGTGATTGCCATGTGCGACCAAGCCACAACAAGCATTCCTACTGCTATCCCCGTAGGTGGTACGCGAAGTGGTATGCAGGCGCTTGTGTACACATATAAGGCGATGTGTTTGGGCATTTTAGCGCAAAATTTTGAACAAGCAGCGCTTTCAAGCGGCACACGGGCGACCCCTTCGCTGTTTGTACCCCGTACACAGGTGTATGCAGAAGCGCTTCGTCTGTTGGGTGAGGCAAATAACATACTCACATCGACACCAGCATCGGCAGACTTCACGAACAATGTGCTTGTGAAGGGATTTAATTTGCAAAATACCATCCGTATTTTGCGGGCGCGGTATGCGTTGTTTGCCGGTCAGAATGCGGATGCGGTGACATTTGCAAACGCTGTGGACGTAACGGCGGCGGGTAAATCAGAGTTCCGTTTTGACACCGGATTAAACCCCAACCCTGTCTATAATATCGTAACGTTGGGTAATTTTTGGATTGCTCGACGGTATTACGGATTTGACATCGCATCGGGGCTTGTGGATACAAGCGATGCACGGTTGGCAACGTTTGTGACAGTACGCGATAAAAATAGTTTGTTGTACGATTTGCAAGTAGCAACATTCAAAAGTTTTTACGGCGCTCTTGACGGCACCATTCCAGTGTTTCGTCAGGGCGAAGTAGCGCTTATTCGTGCTGAGGCAAACGCCCGCCAAAATAAGCTCGATGAAGCAATTACCGATATTAACGCAGTGCGCACGAAAAAAGGAACTGCTGATTACTTTGCCATTGGTGCGAATCTTGCGGCATACAGCGGTGCAAAGACCCAAGATGCGGTGTTGTTGGAGGTGTACCGTCAGCGGTCTGCCGAGCTTTATATGTCTGGTCTGCGTTTAGAAGACGCTCGGCGTTTTGGTCGTCCGGCTCCGACATCGGGCAAATTGTCCAAGGGTGACGCACAATTGCTTAAAATTGAACGCACAAGAAATTTTTACCCGTATCCACAGACGGAGCGCGATAATAATCTAAACACGCCGCCAGACCCCGCTTTGTAAGAAGTTGGTCAAGTAAGGTTTGTGGCAAGAATACATTCAAGCCCTGAGCGTCGCATTTATCATAGCGCTCAGGGCTTTTTGTATTGACTATAGCCGAAATATTCTGCAAATTCGTGGGATTGAACTATACC
>JANYIG010000090.1 GCA_025358765.1 Candidatus Kapaibacterium sp. | reverse complement strand
CCTTTTGGGTGATAGAATGCTATTTTTTATTTCCGGCTGTCCGCTTCTTAGCGGGCTGTCGGATTGACGCGGCGTTGTATTCGACAGCCCGACCCCGTAAGAACAGGGAATCGGACAGCCGAATAAAAGACGGTTCTATCGTCCAAAAGGGAGTAGGTATTGCGTCTGACGAGGATGTTGGAAAGCGGAATGTCGAAAAGTAGAAAGGGGAATAAGCAGTGAACCGCTGTTTTCAAACTACCGAATGCCCTTCCAGGGTTCATTGATATTTGCGGCTTAACGCATGTCATCCTAACCATTTTTTAAAAGCGCCGGCTTTCTCGCGGCTAACGTCCACCGTTGCAGTGTTCATCGGTGCTTTGAGCGTAATAAAGAGTTTGCCCGTATATTCGGTTTTGAAACTTTCTACAGCTTGAATATGCACAATCGTCTGGCGATTTGCGCGGAAAAATTGCACGGGATTCATCACGTCTTCGATTTCCTCCATTGATTCGTAATCCGTCACGAAGCGTTTTCCATCAAGCGTTATCAAATAAATAAGCTCGTCTTTCAGGAAATACGCCACTTGTGAGACATCCACAAGCAACATCGCACCTTTGGAATGCACCAAAAACCGTTCTTTGAAGCGTTGGGCAGTGTCAGTACTTGCCAAATCTTTAAGGAGTGCGGCGATATGCGTGGTCATATCGGGTACGGCATTATTCAATTTCCAACGCTTGAGTTTATCAAGCGCCGCGCCGAGTTCTTCGCGGTCAACGGGCTTTAGCAGATAATCAATACTATTGAGTTTGAAAGCACGGAGGGCGTATTCATTATATGCGGTTGTGAAAATAACCGGACAGGCGATGGAAACGTGATTAAAAAGATCAAAACTTACGCCATCGGAAAGTTGAATGTCACAAAATAAAACGTCCGGCTCGGAATGCCCACCAAACCACGTTCTGGCGGCTTGAAGGCTGTCCAATGTTGTCAAAATAGTAATCTCGGGCGATAGTTGACCTATCAACTTCTGAAGGTCTTTGGCGACGAGTGGTTCGTCTTCGAGGATAACGGCATTCATAAAAGTGGAAGTTTAAGAGCGAATGAATTTGGTGTTTCTACGATTTCTACCGAGCGTGGTGATAAGTATTGGTAGAGCGTTTTTAGATTGTTCAATCCTGTGCCGTTCGAGGTTTCGACGATATATTTGCGTTGCAGGTTATTTTGGACAAATAAACATTGTCCATCGCCTTCGGATTCAGTATAGATACTGATGCGAAGTGGGTTTTGTTCGTTGAGAATGTTGTGTTTTGTAGCATTTTCTATCAGGATTTGTAATGTAACAGGCACGATGCGCGTGTCTAAGGCACTTTCATCAATCGTGAACTCAATCTCCAATGCGCCGTAAAATCGGGTTTGCATGAGTTTGGTGTATTGTTTGATAAACAGCAACTCTGTTTGCAGCGTGACGAGTTCTTTGTCTTTGTTTTGTAGCACATAGCGATAGACTTTTGAAAGCTGCTGTACAAAGTCGCATGCAAGCTGCTGATTCTCAAAAATCAGGCTGTTGAGCGAGGTCAGCGCGTTGAACAAGAAGTGGGGGTTTAATTGATTTTTTAGGTTGTCGAATTGCACCTGCGAGCGTTCTTTTTGGAGGCGTTCGTTGTTGACAAGTTCTGTTTTCCATTGCTCAAAAAAATACCGCCCTATGTGCGCGAGGTTAATGGAAGTAATCACAAGAATGTTCGTAAGTGAAAGTATAGCGAGTAACGGTCGGCTGTAAAATTCAGGCGGGATATAGTTGATGACAAAAGGGTAAATAATCGCAAAATACCCGATTTGTAGAATAGTCAAAACGATGATTGAGGCAAACAGTTGAATAAAAATCCGACGTTTAATGCCTGTGCGATAAGGCAAAAAAAGGTCGAGCAGCTTTGTCAACCCCATCATACCCTCCCAGAGAAATGGCATTAGTATGCACGAACCAACGGCGGCTACGGTATGAAAGGCTGACCCTGCATCGGGAAGAGCAATAAATCGTATAATGATGCCTATCGCGACAAATACAAAAATGGCTAGGTATGCCTTTTTTCTCTTGATGCAAACATTGTCGGTGTACCCCGGTATCATTGCGTAATGCATAAGGTTTCTTTTATGGCAAAGTGAGGGATAAGCTGTTGTTATGAAAGAATGTGTCCGTCGCTCATTTCGATAATACGGTCGGACTTACGTGCAAATTCTTGGTCGTGCGTGACAGTAATAATGGTTTGTTTGTACGAACGGCTTAAATCCTTGAGAATATCGAAGACAATTTTTGTATTGGTAGAATCCAAATTTCCCGTCGGCTCATCGCCCATGATAATTGTCGGGTCGTTTATGAGCGCACGTGCAATTGCTACGCGCTGTTGTTGCCCGCCGGAGAGCTTGCTTGCTCGTTTTTCTGCTTGCTCTTTTACGCCGAGCAAATCCAATTTTTCGAGTGCTTTTTGGCGTACCTCGTTGCGGGAATACCGCCCCAGTTTGAGTGCAGGAATCATCACATTTTCAATGCACGTAAATTCAGGGAGCAAATAATGAAACTGAAATACAAACCCGATGTGTGCGCCGCGAAAAGCTGCAAGTTCGTTCTGGTTTTTCCCACTTACTTCCACACCATTCAGCGCCAATTTCCCTTCGTAGCTCGTATCCATGGTAGAGAGTACGTATAGTAATGTAGATTTGCCACAGCCCGATTTGCCTACAAGCGAGAGGAATTCACCTTTCTGGACTTCAAACGAAATATCTTTCAGCACGGCAAATGTTTCGGGTTCGTGGAAGTATTTCGTGATGTGTGAAGCGTTAAGGACTATATCGTTCATGCTGCTGATTGAAAAATCGAAAATGGATGAGTGAAAATGCGCTCACCCACGAATAATTTCCACAGGATCAATCTTTGCGGCGCGGCGTGAAGGCAAAAACCCTGCCAAGCAGGTCGTCAGCACACCAAACACAACGCCGAAAAAGTAGTGTTTTAACTGAAAATTGACCGGTAAATGATCCATACTAATAAATTCTCCGCCGTCAAACGGAACTTTCGAGAGGGCAAAGGCAAGCGTTCCGCCTAACATAAGACCAAGTATTGCACCCATCACACCAATGATAACGGCTTGCAGGATGAAAATGAGCGTGATGTCGCGTCCCGCAAACCCCGTGGCTTTCAAAATTGCAATGTCTTTCATTTTGTCGTTAATCGTCATGCTCATAATGTTGTAAATCCCGAAACCCGCAACGGTGAGCAGGGTGAACACCACCACATATGTCAAGATATTCCGAAACGTGAAGCTCACCAAAATAGTAGCGTTCGCGGTTTCCCAATCCTCTGATTTACATTCAAACTTGCGCGTATATCCCGCAGCGAGTTTTTTTGCGGTATTCAAGTCGTTGAGTTTGAGATTAATGCCTGTGATATAGCTTGGGTCACGATGCAGGATTTTTTGCACAGTAGCAAGGCTGGCATAGCTACGGATGTTGTCAATCGCTACGGTTCCCATCGCAAATGTTCCAACAATTTTGAGCTTTAGCGTGGTTCCAAGCGGCGTGGAAACAAGTACGCGGTCGCCGATGCTAACGTTGAGCTTCCTTGCAAGACCTGCACCCATGATAATCGCATTGTTCGAGGACAGTAAGTTTTCTATGGTGCCTGATTTCATCTTGTTTTTCAGGTCGAAGAGTTTGTCTTCGTCAAGAATATTCACACCCGCGATAGAGCCATTCAACTGCGTTGGACCGTAATTATAGAACACCTGTGACGTTAATTGTGGCGAAACGCCATAGACTGCACCGTCACGTTTGAGGACATCCACAATTTGAAGGGCATTGCGAAGATTCAGTTGTTCGTCTTTTGGTTTTTGGTGATGTACGACTCCTATATGGTTTGCGCCTGCAAATATTTCTTCCACAATAGACGGACGATTTGCCTCCACTTCGTTGTACATGCGGATATGCGGCGTGGCGAGCAGCATTGTTTCCTCGAGAAAATCATTCACCCCAGTCATGAAGCTAATCATAAGGATGAACATACTAATCCCAAACATCACGCCGAGCGTCGCAATCGCCGTTTGCTTCTTCTTTGCAAGCAAATGTGTGATGGCAATATGAAGTGGAAGGTTGAACACAATTCAAGAGATTATGGATTGGTTTGTAATTACGCTTGCCAATTATTTTCCGTATTTCGTCATTGTTACCGCATCAATATTGCCACCGTCGTCGCTTTTGATAGAGGCTAATACGCCACGATATTGCATAAGACGGTGCGGGGCAGAACGCTCGAACGCCAGAAAAATCGGGTCGGCGAATTGACGAATAATAAACGATGCCGGCGCTGCTTTGATAATCACACACGGCAAACCATTGACGATTTCTTCGCCTATTACCGTAAATTTAAAGCCAACAGTAATGGGTTGGTCGGCAAGAAGAAGCTGTACGCTTTTTGCCTCACCACGTACCACATCATCCCAGTTTTGCAGGATATAAGGTAGCAGTAACGAATTTGGGATAATATCGTCTTCGGATTCAACGATGCGATCTTTGAGAGAGGCTTTTCCATTTTTGCGGAATTTGACTGCGTAATTGCTTGCGTTGAAGGCGATATGCTCAATGCGTCCACTCCGTAAATCTTCCGTCTTCGATTCAATAAGCTGAAGCGGATGAACTTTGTAGGTGGTGTGTTCTTTGGCAATGGGTTTTCCGGATATGTCGAAACAATCCGTTGCGATAACCATTTGTCCGTCGTGCAGTTTGTATCGTGCGGTATAGGTAAACATTGGTTTACCTTTAACGGTAATGATGCCGTCGTGGTCGAACGGATGTTGCGGTGATTGCGCTATAAGAGTACCCGTAGCACAAATAATCATCAGTGCTATAAAACAATATGACAATGGCTGTATAAAGAACCGTTTATTCATGGAAGTTGGGGTGAATTAGGAAAGAGTCATTATTTACTTGCAATCAGGGTATTCATTTTGTTACTACAGCACTGTTTTCATCAATGCCGGCTAATACTTCTACCCATTCAAAATTTTCTACACCCTTACGGATTTTAATCTTCTGCGAGCCGCTGCCTACCTTAATCAGAACACTATCGCCCGTACCAACCAGCGTTTTGGGGAGAACCAATGCTCGGTCTTTTTGAGCGATAATAATATTTGCCTCCACCGAAAGTCCTACAAACGAAGCGGGCAGGAAGTTCGTGCTATCGCGTACAAATTCAGCATCTACGCGGAACGATTGGTCTTGTTTGTTCAGCATGGGATAGATTTTTGTTATACTGGCTTTAAAGTTTCGTCCTTTATACACGTCAATTTTGACTAATACCTCTTGCCCGACTTTGATTTTATTGATATCAAGCTCATCTACACTGAGTTTGATGCAAACCTGCTCGCCGTCGCCAAGGAGCGCTACGGCTTCATTGCGACGCACAACTTCGCCCGCCTCTCTGTAAACTTCATAGACGACACCTTTGGTCGTGCTGCGTACACTAAAATTGGCATCTTGTTTGGCGTTCACACGATACTGGCTTTGGGCGTTTTGCAAATCCACAAAAAGTTGCCGTTTTCGGCTTTCGTAACGGCGTTGTGCAGCGGTTAGTTCATTCTGTGATGTCGAAAAAGCAAGCGTGGAACGATCAAATTCCGTGCGTGTCAGAGAATTACTTGCAAATAAATCTTGGTTTCGTGCGAACTGAAGCGAGTCATTACGAAACTTTGCCCGAGCGCTTGAAAGCTGTGCCGCGAGTTCTTGCAGTGCGGGTGAATTTTCGCCGTAATTCGACTGCGCGGTCTGAAAAATCTGCCGTGCGGCATTGTCACGAGCAGCCTGTTCTTCATTGTCTAATTGGAATAAAATTTGCCCAACTTCAACCTTGCTTCCTTCCTCAACGAATTTTTTTGTGATAATACCATCCGTCATTACATACACTTTATATTCATTTTTTGGGATAACATTTCCGGATGCATACACCGCTTCGGTGAGTGCTTTATACTCTGCATGGATTGTTTTTTCGCCCCTACTACAAGCCGTACCAAGAGACGTAAGCAAACAGTACCCAAAAAAACAAACAATTCGTATCATGAGAAAACGGAAAAGCATAACAACAATCCAAAAATGTGACATGAATTCTAAAGGGCATTCAAAAATAACATTCAAACTGTATTTACATACAATTTTCGGAACAACCTACGATGCAAATTTGCACGATTCCTGACGCTCCACCAATTCCTTCTGCTTGAAGCGGTAAATATGTCTGCCGAAGTGCGGAAAACCCGCAAGTAGCCGGAGGCGACTAACCAAAGAGGGGTAATCGAAAATAGCTCATCACAAAAAAAATGAGTACAAAAGCCTGCTCCTGCGTATATTGCTACCACCAGATTGCTAACACCAAAACCCTGCATCGTCACTACCATGACGCTATGAAACACGTCATTCTGCTTTTATCAACGCTCTTTTTGTTTTGCGTGGTTATTTCCTGCGTGAATCCGTTTGCGCCGCGTTTGGTGACGAGTTTGTCGTCATCGTCGCTGTTAGGCGACCAACAGACCGCAGAAGGTGTGTTTCAAAACTTCCGCTATGCCTACAGTTTTAAGGATACCCTTGCCTACGGACAGCTTCTGGCGCAGGATTTCACGTTTGTCTATCGCAATTACGAACGCAATGTGGATGTTTCCTGGGGGCGCGACGAAGATATGCTTTCCACAAATGGCTTGTTCCAAAGCGCTCAACAACTTGATCTGGTGTGGAATGAAGTCATCACGAATGTTGGTGACTCGCTCGTGAGTGACGTTTCGCGTGGCTTCAATCTGACTATTACTTTTAATCCAAACGACGTTATCCGCGTTGATGGTCGTGTAAATCTGCGTCTTGTCCGCGAACACTCGCAAGACGTTTGGAAAATCCGCCGATGGCGCGACGAATCAAATTTCTGAAAAAATGTCTGATGTTTTATTCTTAATTGAAGTTTAGATAAATTCCTGAAAACCGCATCAAACCTTACGCGCAAGAACCCCACTCAATCTCCCCTTATAAGGGGAGAAGCAAGACGTAACACGTCTTCGTGGCGGCTTGCAGAGGG
>JANYIG010000097.1 GCA_025358765.1 Candidatus Kapaibacterium sp. | reverse complement strand
TTTGCAGTGTTTTCGTCATCGTTGCGCTTGCTCGTTCGTCGTCAAATCGCAAGTGTTTTGTACTCTCGTTTTCGTGAAACTTGACAAGCGCAGCGCTACCAAGCAAGAACCGCCGTTGGTGCTGTGCCGGCAATTCAACCTCCTCGACAACGGAAGCAACACGCAGCCCCAAAAATGGTTCATTGTAGCCCATTGCCTCTGTTGCGACGCGCTGTGCCATTGCGTCGTCCCAGCTGCTAAATACCCACGAACACCCCTGCGAAATGTCGAAGCCAACGTCAACGAGCCGTGTGCCGCACAAAAACCACGAATACAATGAAAGTGTGTCGTGCTGTTCGTTGTTTCGACCTAAGAATTTGTGCAACAATCGTAAAAAATGCTCATGGTACTCAAAAGGCAAAACGCAGCGCCCGTCGTTTGCGGGCGCGAAGTGAACAACTATCCGTTTCATGCTTCCTCCAGTTCTGACTGTTGTGCTGGTTTTTTGCCTTTTGCTGCTTTTTCTTTCATTAGAACAGGCTGCGTTACGAATGTACGCATAGCCTCTTTGTTGGCTTCGAGGTAATCAATGTACGGCTGCGATGCGCCTTCAGGAATATCGAAATTGTATTCAACGCGCCCGTGACCCGTTGCGCTTTTGCCGCCAATAAATTCGCTTTTTTTCAGCAAATCCAGACCATGCCAAAACACCGATGTCAGCACAGGGCTTTGCTCGTCAACAAGTCGCGCAAAAAACGTAAACTCTGCGCCCTGCATTACCACCTCTTGATAGTATATCATCTGCGTTGTCGGTGGCTCGCCTTCTGCATTTTCAACGCCAACGTCATGCTGGAATTTCAAACTATCCAGGCGCGTTCCAAATTCCTGCGTCAGAAATCGTGCATAGCTTTGCTCGCCCATGCCATTTTCAAGACAGCACAAATCCGCATCACCTGTTATCGCCGCTCCCTGTATTGTGCCGTTGCCAATCGCAGAACCAATCAAGCCAATTGGTGGTATCATTGCAAGGTATTTATTGCGCTGCCCAATATCCTCGAAGGCTGTACTTTCCGTGATATTGCCGCCCGTGAAAAGTTGATGATAAAAATCGTAAGGAATCTTTACACCAGCACCGGTTATGCGGTCGTTTGTGATGCCAATACGATTGGTATAATCTAACATGAGCAAACGACGCAACGCCCCACGAATAGCATTGCCAGCAATATAGGGGATATTTTCGTGTGTTTTCTTGAACACCAAATTTGGTGTCGGCTCTGCGGTGTCGGCGGTCGCAAAGAGTTCGTTTCCCGCCTGTGCGCCTTCTTTGCGCTTTTCACGTAGAAGACGCTGGTACGCAACAAGGTACTGAGCTTGGTTCAACATTAACTCACAAAATTCTTGAGCATGAAATCTATCTAACATCGCTATGCCAGCATAGTTGCTCACGGCTTCAACGCCAAACTGTCCGCACATTTTCGAGAACCACTCTTGCTGTGTCGAAGACGATTGAGCGCAAGAGCGGATTTTCGAGGTGAACTCATCCCACGCGCCGTAATTTTTCTGCTTGCGCTTAAGGTCTATACTGTCATAGACAATATCAAGAATGCTGATTGCAGCACGTTTGCGCTCCTCTTCATTTTGAAACGCGCTTGCAATGACGGACGGATTTTTCAGCGCAACTTGACGGCGACGGAACAAGCGGACGTTGCTATTTGTGTCGTCCCCGCCATGTTGGAGGGGCGACATTGCGCGAAACGTAGATTGTACAGTTATCATAACTTGTTGAGAATAGAGGTTAGAAAAGAAAAAAATGGAAATGACCTATATTGTTCTAATAGCGCATTTTCCTCGAAGTACGCGCTCATGCCGTAGGCACGGATTTTTACATTGTTTTTGCAACCTTGCAAAATATCAGCCTTCGTAAACCACGTTGGTTGCGCTGCCGTGTCACGCTTGTCAGGAATCATCGTGTACCAGCGCTGCATCACCGGCAATACATCGCGCACAAGGTTCATGTCAATTTCTACATCAAGGTTATCCGTGCGAACGATGAACCGCTCCGTGCTGTAATTGATAACGCACTTAAAACTTCTGTGCTTTTTATTACTTGCCGTGAAGGACAGCGCAAACGGCACGGCTGGCAGCGTAAGTACAACATCAAGAATATCCTTACGCTGCAAAATTCTAAACTCGTGTTCGGTTGCCACGAATGAATATTTCCGCATCTCCCAGCCCGCAGTGCCGTTTACCGTCAAAACGCCAATGCAAATATACGCCTCGCGGGATAGATACAAAGACGGAAAACGTAGGTACGCTCTGTCGTTGAACGTGTCTTTGATGGCGAACTTCGTTGGTATACCTTGCGCAATGCGTTCACCCGAAAACGCGCAAACAGCATCGCACTGGACGAGCGGTAGAGCGCTGTCGTCAACGGTTATATTCCGTGCAATAAATGTCGTGATGTGGTTCATAGCTTCACCTCTGCGTTAAGGATAGCTTGATGAACATCTTGGTGATTCAATTCTGGATATTTTGCAAAATCTTGGCTTGTTACGGCTACGCAGTGCCAAGCCAATGAAACACCTGCACACGCTTCACGCTGTGCTTGCATGGCGCTGTTGATAGCGCCAACAATTTCTTGCTCTGCCTGTTGTATCTGCTGTAGGTGAGCTTCGTAGCCATCCTCAACACCAAGTACACGTTTTGCTGCTTTCTCTGCGTAGGTCATAGTTGGCACTAATTTTTCAAGTGTCATAGTTAATTGCCTCGTTAATTTTTGTGAGTGTGAATTTAATTTGCTCGTACAAAATTTTGGGCATAACCCTTATCCTGCCTATTTCTCCTGCTTCGTAGAGGTCAACAATAGTAGTCAGAGTTACCTTCGCCGTCTTGAGGGCCTGCTGTTCGGGTGTCATTCTTCCACCTCTGCGTTCTCTTTGGCAAGAGTGATGCCAAGATGCTGCAACGCCTCGACTAATTCCTTGATTTCAATAATAACGATTAGCTCTCTGTTATTTCCTTTTGTATCTGTGAAGCTCATGGCTATTTCTTTCTCCGTAGCTTTCATTATCCAGATTGCGAACTCCCCCACAGGCGTTGTGGGGCGGTTGTCTTTTGCTGTGATGACTGCACATTTTTTCATAGCGGGTTCTGCTGGTTTAATGAATATTAATTTATTTTTATCGTCTCTCAAAGTTTCACCACAACAGCTATCGCCTCTTCCACGCTCCGCACTACCACTGCGAACCCACGCCACGTGGCGAAAAACGCTTGTTCGTCTGTTGTAAGCTTCTGTGCTGACGGTGGTTTCGAGCCGTCTTTGAGTTCCAACAAGATATTTTTTCCTCTGTAACCCACGACCAAATCCACGAATCCATCCCCGACGGCGCTCGTTACCGCCACGCTTGCGCCTATCTGCCGTAGCGCTCGCACGATTTCTTGTTGATTAGCATCTGTTCTGTGTGCGCGTCGCATAGTTTCCCTCAGAATGGATTCACGTCATTGTAGTGCTGAGGCGCTTCGTTCCAACGTGGCACTTCGTTGCGAAACAGCGTAAGCGCCTTGTCGTACTCTACACGAGCCGTTCCGGGCGCACCTTCGCGGTTTTTCACTACCAATAATTGTGCCTTTCCCTCGCACGGGGTACAATTCGCATCGTCAAACATTGTGATGCCGTAGGTTTCGGGACGGTGAATCAAGACTATCACATCCGCAGCCGCTTCGATTGCGCCCGCTTCCATCAAGTGGTGCATTTCAGGGCGCTTGCTTGCTTGTTTCTCGACATCGCGCGTCAACTGCGATAACAGCACAACAGGCACGTTCAGCATCCGCGCAAGCGTCTTCATACCGATAACCGTCTGCGAAATGAACTCACGCACGTCACGCCTGCGGCTCTCATGCTCACGGATTATCTGGAGGTAATCACAGAAAATCACCTTGCAGCCAAATTCTTCCACCATCCGTCGCGCTCTGAGCATCATTTCTGGCAACGAAATATCCGCTTTTTCATCCACAAAAAACGGGAGAGATTGCAGCGTCCGAATGCCTTCCGCAACGTCATTCACGTCAGAACTGGTATGACTTGCGAGGAATTGATAACTGTCAACCGGAATGCCCGTTGTCTGTTTGAAAATCCTCATTCCAATTTTCACCGCCGACATTTCAATCGAGAAAAATGCTACAGGCGTTCCGGCTTGGGCAATATTGCCCGCTATCGAGGCTATAAGCGCCGTTTTGCCCACCGATGGACGCGCTCCAATCACCGTAAGCGTGGATGGATGCAACCCGCCAGTGATGAAATCAAGGTCTCGCAGTCCCGTCGGAACACCCGTGAGGCTGCTTCGCTCAACAAGCATTGCGTCAATGTGCCGAAATACCTCGCCCGCAAGTCGCATTGGCTTGTATAGCGTACTGGTTTCCGATGAACGCCCTATTAGCATCGTTTCGCCCTGAAAGTCGCTCAACACCTGCAATGCGTCCGTACCAGCATCCATCGCTTTTTCACTGTATTCCCGTGCAAGCCTCAGTATCTCTCGCTTCATAGCGTTTTCCAGCACGATTGCCACGTGATGTTGAACGTTTGCCGCCGATGCTGTTTGCTGCAAAATATCCATCAGCAACGACGTACCACCCACCGTTTTCAAAGTTCCTGTCCGATGCAATTCTTCGGAAACCGTTGCTATATCTACCGCCGTGCCTTTTGCGTATAGTGCAAGTACCGCCTCGAAAATCAACCGATGCACGTCACGGTAGAAATGTTGGGGTGCAAGTTTTTCCGCTGCCTGTGAGATTGCC
>JANYIG010000341.1 GCA_025358765.1 Candidatus Kapaibacterium sp. | reverse complement strand
TTCGTTGCGAAGATTAAAATTCGGGTCGCCCGCTCCAATGCGTGTAAAATATATCTGCGTGGCGCTGTCCGCCGCACTCACAAGGGAATAATAACGGTTGCCCGCCATCCATGAAACCTTGATAGAACCTTGTTTTTCCGCTATTTTCCCGTCCGCCTCGTTCCACAAATATTGGTAGCCATTTGCCGTACCAAGCGCCTTCTGCTCTTTGTCGTGCGCGGTATAGGCGGCGTTGGTGGCAAGAAAATGCCCCAAATAATAAAATGGCAAATCGTAGGTGTGTTCTTGGGCAGAAACAATGCGGAATACGTCAATCACGATAGGCTTCGCAAGCCGCGCGTCGCGCACCATTGCCATTGTGCGCTGCATCTGAACGCCACCGTACGCATTGCTGACTTTTGCACTCATCACTTGTAGCATCGAATCCGCCGCGTTGTAGAAATGGCGGTCTGCGTGGAGTTTTTCGGCAATGTTTTCTTTGCCTTCGTAGTGCGATTGCCCGTCCACCGTGACGGTATTGTGCGCGATAGTCTGCATCGCAAACCCCTTCGTTTCCGGCAAATACCGCCCGCCAAATTTTGATTCCACATTGATAAACCGCGCCGCGCCGTAATCTTGCAGGATTTCGCGCCCTTGGTCGTAATACAAAAAGCTCAATTTGTCGTAATGTCCGTGCGACAACCCATGACCCGTGTATTTCATGCAAAGCAAGGATTGGTCAGCCACCGAGCCGGAACGAAACACGCCGATGCCGCCTTCGTCACCATTCGCGCCGTCGGCAAACTCTACGCTTGACCAGACGATTTCCGGCAATATTTTTTCAGACAGAGGGGATTTTGATGCTGCCGAAGCCAGATATGATGCCGCATCTCGCGCAACTGCCACGCCCGCCGCGCTTAAAATCACTTCGTTTTGGCGCATTGCAACGCCTAATAAATTATTATCCGCTCCATAGCGCTTGTATGCTATATCTACAGCAATCATCAACTCGGGCGATAAAAACGTTTTTTCCTTCAGCGCATCATTGATGGGCAAAAATGCACCGTTCGTATAGGTTAGCTGTAAGCCAGCATATACGCCCTTTTTCAGAATTTGATTGCGATACTCAAAAATTTTGAGCTCAGGCTGCGCGTTGTCAATCGCCTGCGCGAACAGATAAAACGGCTGAATAGCATACCGAACGTAGTACGGACCTTCTTTATAGAACCCGTCCGGCGAAAACAGAACCTCCAACTGCCGCAAAAAACCGCCTTCTTTTTTCTTCTTCGTGCCGTACAGCGCCTTTTCTACCAAATCCTTATCACCCATGACGTAACCCGCCATCCCGACTGCCGCACAATTCCACGTGCCGTGATTATGGATTAAATCAAGCTCGTCGCCTTCGGACAGAAATTTCGCCATCGGTCGCAACACCTTCGCCTCAATCGTAGCGCGGTCTGCGGGCGTGATGAAATCATACACACAATCGTACGCCTGTGCCGTGTTCACGAGCCACACATTTTCGTTGAGCGCTTGCCAGAAGAGTTTACCGTAAGTTTTTTTGGACGTAGCAGCTGGATGGGGCTGGAGTGTGGGGTACAACTCGGCATATTTGAGCAACATCTCGCGTACAAATCGCGCATAACGCTCGTCCTTTGTTACGGCGTAAAGAAGCCCTGCTGCATACATTTCGTTGTAATTCTTTTTATGCCGTTCATGCGTGTAGCCACCAGCATCGCGCGGCACGGGAACATCGTGCGGTTTTGCGAGTGCTTTTTCAACCATCCGCTTTGCATCGTTGTACGACGAATCGAACATTGGATACTTGCCAAGGTTCTCCCGAATCGCTTGCACGTCCTGTTGTGTGAGCGCAAGGCGTGGATGCTGGGCGGAGGCGTTCGTGGGCAGCAGGAAACACCATGTAAGCACCAGCACATTGCAAAAAATCACCCTCATCCCAACCTTCTCCCAAAGGGAGAAGGAGCCGGATTTCACTTGCAAAAATTGAGGAATAACACTATTCACGTTCATAATCCATCCTCCGTGCTTGGTATCGGCAGTGCGTACTGCGCCTTGCTTTCGTAGTGCGGCACACCAAAACGGCGCAGCGTGATAAAACGGTCGGCATTTTCGCACATCAGCTCCACACGGCGCTCCCAAAGAATGTCGTTCAACGCAGCATCGGCGGTGGAAGCCGTGCGAAGTGGCACGGGCTTTCCGGCATCGGTTTTTGCCGTTGCTCGAAGCTCGTTCAGCTTTGCAATACCGCCCGTCACGTCGCCTTTGCGGATGAGCGCTTCTGCCCACGTTATCACATTATCCTGCCATGCCAACATGCGAAGTGCTTTGCCTTGCACCGTTGACGCAGCATGTTTCGTCGGTGTACGCGGCGTAACAACCGTTGCGCTGGTGCGGTAGCCTAACACGTAGCCCCGAAATAGTTCCAAATCTACCGACGCATTTTGCACAAATTTTGCGCCTGTAGGCAGCGTGGAATCAAGCGCGATACGTTGATCGAGTGAATCGTTCTGCAAATACCATTTATTCATGGCAAACTGTTTTTGCGCGTTTGCTGTGTTGCCGATAAGCGTAAAAATCAGGTTGCCGTCAATCGTCGAAATATTGCTTGCTGTGCGGAGAAAGGCAATGCTTATTGTGCCGGCTAAAGCCGCACCGCCTGTTGCAGGTGCATATCCGTTGGAAGCCGCTTGCACCGCCGCATCAAAGCTGCCAAGTTGCAATTGCGCTTTTGCATTCAATGTGGCAGCCGCACGGCGAATATCCGCTCCCTCAAACACGGCTTCCGGTGCGTCTGCCGAGGCGAATGCGGTTTCAATCGCAGCAAAATCCTGCACCGCACGGCGAATGGCTTCTTCGGCGCTTCCGCGAGCGACTCGGTTAAAATTCACTTCTTTGAACAACAAACCCAAATACAGCGTTGACCAGCCGCGCATGAGTTGGGCATAGGCAATCATCGTTTTTTTGCGCGTTGCCACTGGAACCGTGCCACCACCGTAGTTCAGCGTGAGGTCGTATTTGTCAATGTACTGAGTTAAAAATTGATCCGCCTGACCCCGCGCGTCGTGCAATCCGGCGTAGATGAGATTTACTTCCGGCGCAAAGTTGTAAAATTCTCCGTAATCCATATCGCGCTGCGAGGTAAATCCACCACATTCTTCGGCATTATCGCTCGCAACTTCGCCGCTCACGGTGATGTCATCCATTACGTTTGCCAAACGCTGATAGCTACCACGCATCTGCAACAACGCGCCGGAATAGCCTGTTTTTAGCAAATCATCCGTTGTGACGTTTGTGCTTACTTCAGCCTCAAAGGGGCTACTGCACCCACTTAGCAGCGTTACAACCAGCAGACAAGAAGCCGCCGTGTGTAAAAATTGAGTCAAAACCTTTTTCATATAGTTTCTCCTGATTGTGGCACCTAACGCTTTGCGATACAATAACCGCAGAGGCGCTGAGGGCGCGGAGTTTGGAAATATCATTTAGACAATCTCTGTTGCAGATTTTTGATTCTCTGCGTTCTCTCAAGCCTCGGCGGTCAAATCCGTTAGGTACTAAATTTTGGTTAAAATTGGAACGAAGCGCGGAACACAAACACGCGCGGATTAGGAATAGAGCGGTTATCAGCCCCACGATTGAGCAACGACGAACCGCCGACAGATACTTCGGGGTCGAACCCTTTGTAGCCACTAAGAATGAGCAGATTGTTCCCCGATGCCGACAATGTGACGTTCGAGAGCGCATTACCAAACCACTCATCCGGTAGCACGTAACTGAGTGTTGCTTCGCGGAGCTTGATATAATCACCCTTCTCGATGAACACTGCGCTCTGGCTTACAGTTTGCTGGTTAAATTTGACGAGTGCGGTTATCTGCTCCGGTGTGCGCTGGGTCTCAGCAACCTTGCTTGCCGCAACGCCCGCCGTCATATCTGCTTCCGTGAAATCCGCATCCCAAATGCCGTTGCGGTGCATGTTTGCGCGGGTCAGGTTCCAGACGAAAAAGCCCGTTGCAAAACCAACGTTGATGTTCAACGTCAGACTGCGAGCCAACGTGAAGGTATTCGACCAATTACCTGTCAGTGTGGGAGTGACCGGTCCGAAAAACGTGGGGTTTGGGTCGTTGGATGCCGTCCCGTACTGGTTGGTAATCATCACGGGCAGATAAATTTCCGCAACACGCCTTCCGGTTTGTACCCGTACAAATGGCGTTGCTGCAAACGGTCCGGCAGTGAACGGATATCCACCGTCGTCAATCACTGTGTTATCAACGGTCGAGAGGTTTACCCGCGTGTCCCAAATAAACTGCTCCGCAAGCTGGATATTCGCAAAAACAGAGGCTTCCAAACCCGTCGTGCGGATTTTACCCAAATTAAAAAGCTGTTCGCGTCCGCCGTAGCCCTGTGATGGCGCGGTTCGCACACTGAACAAATCACTCGTCACATTTTGCTGATAATACGTGAACTCAAAGCCCGCCCGTCCTTCAAACAACGACACATCCAAACCAGCCTCTGCCTCGTTTGTGAGCGATGGGCGCAGTTGTGGGTTTCCCGGACGGTCAATCACGGTCGAGGGTGTGGCGAAGATGTCCAAACGGCTAAACGTCAGGTCTGCTGAACCAGGGCTTGGTTGTTTGCCCGCCAAACCAAACGACGCACGAACTTTCGCGCTACTGACAGCAGGCACGCCGTCCACAGGCAATAAATACGACGCACTTACTTTAGGATAAATTCGCGCCGGAGCATCACCGCCAAAAGAGCTGGATTTGTCCGCACGAACACCAAGCGTGACAAACAGGCGATCGTCGTAAGCAAATTGCCCCTGCCCAAACAACGACCCCGTTGCGAAAATCGTTTGTTCCTCGAACACAGAACGTGTTGTTCCCAAACCAAACTGCACGGTTGCATCAAACCCGGAGTCGAAGGTGTTGGAGCTTTGCGAACGACGATATTTGTCGGTATTGTAATAATCTACGCCCGCTGAAATATCTACTTTCAGCTTGTCCGTTAGCTCAAATCGCTTCGCAAGCGTTGCATAGAGCGTGTACGAGCTGATGGTCGTGGTTTCTTGGGCGCGGCTGCCGTTCGGAGAGTTCACAAAACCTTGCTCCGTCCATTTTAGCTGGTCGCGTGTGATGTCCTCGTATCCAAGCCGTACTTCAAGTTTTACGTCTGCCGGAAGTGTCCGCGAATACTGTAAATTTGCACTGTGGCGGGCGCTTGCCACCTCGTTGTGGAGCTTATCGTAAATGCTGGAGCGAAAAAACTGAATGCCCGTGAACGGATTGCGGAAATCGCCGCTCGCGCCGACAGAATCCTGTTTCATAAGTTGGCTAAACCAGCCGGATGTGGCTTGGTTGTTGTTGTCGGCTTCGGGGCGCGAAACAAAATCCCGCGTGTAGCTTGCGCCTAATTTGATTTGTGAAACGTCGTCCGGTGTGAATTGCAAGTTTGCCTTAAAATCCGTGAATTTCTGACGACTGGCTGCCAGACCGTTGTTGTCATCACGGCTCGTCACGCTGCCAAAAAAGCTAAAACGGTCGGCTTTGCCACGCACGTTCAGGTTTTGTGTATTGCCAATGCCACTTCCAAGCCGCACAAATTCTTCTGCCGCACGGCTGAGTTTGCTGTCGAACAAACTCCAATCGTATCGGCGAATTTCGCTCGAAAAACCGAACGAAAGTGGCTTTGAGGCATTTGCGCCGGATTTGGTGAAAATCTGAATCACGCCGTTTGCCGCATCAGAACCGTAAAGAGTAGCTGCCGAAGCGCCCTTCAGGATTTCCACGCGCTCAATGTCTGCCGGATTGATAAAATTTAGCGTCGAAACGGATTGCCCATCACGCCCGTCAATACCACCGGATTCGTTCGTGTTCGTGTTGGTTATCCGTACGCCGTCTATAAAAATAAGCGGAGCGCTGTTGCCGTTCAGATTGCCCACACCGCGAAGCTGTATCTGTGGCGTAGAGCCAAGCATCCCTGAGCTATTCCAGACTTGCACACCCGTCGTCCGTGAATCCAAAAGCTGCCCAACACTGCGAACAGGTGCGTTGTCAATATCTTTTTCGGAAATCAACCCAATAGCGTTCCCCAAGCGCAGTTTCGAGGTCGGCAAACCCGCGTTTCCTGTTACAATCACCTCTTCCGAGCGCAAAGCATCCGGCGGCAATAGAATGTCCACCACTGCAGCCGCTCCTTGTGCGACTTCGACGGATTTCTCGAATTTTTTGTAGCCCAACGCCTTGACGGTGAGCATGTATGTGCCTGCGGGCAAACCCTGAATACTAAATTCACCTTTGCGGCTTGAGATAGCGCCCTTCAGAGCACCTGTTGCCGTAAGCGATACGGAAACTGTTGCGCCAACAACTTCGAGTTTGTCCGTTGCATCGGTGATTTTGCCTTTGATTTCACCGCGTTCTTGTGCGTGTGCGAAGGATACCCCAAACGTCGTTCCGACAACGAAGCAAAGCATTAACACAAGATTCCACCTGCTTTTCAGAGTACCTGAACGAAATATCGAATGATTCATCACAACTCCTCCAGAAGATTGATAGAAAAAAATCTGTCTTGAACTTTCACATTTTCAACAATTATGAAAAATACGTACCGCCGTTAATATCTACCGTTGCACCGTTGATGAACGATGCTGCTCCCGATGCCAGAAATACCGCCAACGAAGCAACTTCTTGTGCCTCGCCTTCGCGCCCAAGCGGTGTTGCACCTGCCACGCGCTCCCGGACTTCGGGCTTTGTAAACGTGCTGTGAAACGCAGTGTTAATCATGCCCGGAGCAATAGCGTTCACTCGAATGCGCCGTGCACCAAGCTCCTTCGCCAAACCTCGTGTGAACGTCATCACGCCCGCTTTAGCGCTGGCATAGGCAATGGCTCCCATTCCGCCGCCGTCCCGTGCGGCTTGCGTAGAAAGATTCACAATTGAGCCATTATCGCTCATAAACGGCAGTACGGCTTTTGTCACGAGGAATACACTGGTCAGATTCAGCGTTATCACCGTATTCCAGAATGTTTCGTCCATATCCGACATCGTTTTGCGAGCAACCAGCCCACCGGCATTGTTCACGAGAATGCTAATCGGAGAGCCAAGTTCGTCCAATGTCCTTTTAACCAGAGCATCAATATCGGCTTGTTTTGTTACGTCCGCTTGAACGGCAATAGCCCGCCCTCCAGCTTGTTGGACGAGCGCAAGTGTTTCGTCGGCTTCTTGCGGACTGTTCAGGTACGTGAACGCCACAGAAGCGCCTTCTGATACGAGGTTAAGGACAATAGCACGACCAATATCTCGTGCACCACCTGTTACGAGGGCGATTTTCCCAGAAAGAGTAGCCATGAGAGGAAATGGAGAATTGAGAATGAAAAATTGAGAATGAAGAATTGAGAATGAAGAATTGATTTAGAGCTTTGATATGTCAACGGCTGCAAGCAATTCGCTGCAACCGATGTATTCGCCTAACACGAGAATTTTGAGTATTGTGCGTTGTAAATGTTGCGAATGGAATGATTTCAGCGCTCGTGCGACTTCGTTACCAGTTAATCGTTCAAGCGCCGCATCCAAAAAAACTACATCGGGTTTAATAAGAGCTGCGAGCGTCAGAGCCTCGAAGCCGTCGGTAGAGTAACACACAAGTTCCACCTCCGGCAGGTGAGCAAACATAGTGATCACCGTTTGACTGCGCTCCTGCGAACACGCGATATACAATACTTTGACCACAAGATGGACCCTTCAATCAGAAACATTGCAGATCCGTTGCAAGCATTTACAATTTGCCAACGAGCGACCACAAAAACTATGGGTTAATCCCGTAATTGTCGAAGTAATACGAACGGATTTTACGGAGAAGAGCTGCGGAAACAGCGTAGAGCGGGCTACGCATTTCGCGTAGCCGTGAGGATTGACATGACTTTTAGGGGTGTTTTTTCTTTCTATGGTGTCAAGGGCTTGAGCCAAATGTTTTGTTATGGAAGCTCTATAGAAAGTTGAAGTGGGTATTAACCTTGTTAATCCTCCTTCGTTGAAAGGATTTCATCGTGATAAATTTCCTGAAAAAATGCTAACTTCTTTGTGGACAGATGCAACGTTACACGCCATTTCCAGAATATCGGACTCATAAAACGCATAGTTTATTGTTGAGATTCCGTCTGGTAGTGGTCATTAGTCATTGGTTATTGGTCGTTATTGTGTACAAATGAGACTCTTTCCCAATGACCAATGACCAATGACCAATGACCAATGAACCATTCAATCATTCTTACCGGAGACAATTCCTGATGCTACGCTGGTTTTACGATATTTCTATTTTCTCCAAGCTCTTGATTTCGTTTGCTGTGATGCTTGTGTTGACGCTCATTGTGGGCATAACGGGTGGTTGGGGCGTGGTGCGTATCCTTGACCGATCCGACTCGATGTATAACGACCGTTTGATGGCGGCTGTACAGATGTTTCGCATCAGTAGCGACTTGATGACCATGCGCTCGCAGCTTGCAAACCACCTTCAAACAACAAACGTCGGTGTGATGAAGCGTTACGAAGACGATATCTACGTGCTTGACCACAATATCAACCAGCAACTCAGTAACTTTGCGGCAACGTATAACGTACCAGCCGAAGTACGAGGGTTAGAGACGCTCAGGGCAAGTTTAACGACCCTTCGTACACTACACGACCACGAATTGTTGCTTAGTCGTCATAATAAAAAAGACTCTGCGCGTAAATTTCACCTCGAAATCATGAGTGACAGCATTGTTGCCGTGATAAGCGTAGTACAGCAATTGGTAGATATTCAGGATATCGAGGGCAAAAAGCTCTACGAAGCCTCTGCCTTCACCGCGAGCAGCGTGAAGACCATTTTATTTTCAGTGGTCATTGGTGCGCTCATTATTGGGGCGTTGTTGGGGGTTGGCGTGGCGCGGATTTTGAGCCGTCCAGTGCAACGCTTGGAAGCTGCGGCGCGACGGGTGGCGCGTGGCGATGTCGAGGTGAACGTTTTGGTGGAATCGAAGGATGAAATCGGGGGCTTGAGTGCCTCGTTTAACGTGATGGTAACCAATATTCGTGGGATGTTGGAAGACGTACGCGAGAAAAATGAGCGCCTGACGGACGCAAACGAGGAAATTCACCGACAGATGGGTTCGATGGCAGAACAATCACACGGCATTGAGGTTGCGAATATGAAACTGCAAGAAAAAAACGAGCAAATTGAGAACGCTCTTACACAGCTTGCGAGCGCAAACGGTGAAATCCAGCGCCAGTTGGGTGTTCAGGAAGAACAAGCTCGTGAAATTGAGCTTGCCAACGTGCAATTGCACGAGAAAAACGAAGAAGTTGAAGCAGCGCTCCGCAAGCTCAAAGCCGCACAAACACACCTTGTGCAGTCTGAAAAAATGGCAGGTTTAGGGCAGCTAACTGCCGGAATAGCGCATGAAATCAACAATCCGGTTAATTTCATTTCTGGTGCTGTGAAGCCGCTCAAGCGGAATCTTGTTTATTTGTTGCGAGTACTCAATGCGTACAGCAATATTTCCATCGAGGCGGATATAAAGAACGATATAGAGCGGCAGTTGGCAGAAATTTCTGCACTCAAAGATGAGCTTTCGTTCGATGAAATTGTGGTGCAAACGGGTAATCTTGCAGCAAGCATTGACGAAGGGGCACGACGGATAGCAGAAATTGTGCGAGTGTTGCAAAATTTTACGCGCTTGGACGAAGACGGCTTAAAATTTGCGGATGTTGGCGAAGGGCTTGAGTCCACGCTTACAATGTTGCATCGCGAGTATGAACAACACTCTACGGGTGCAATTCGTATTGTACGAGAGTTCAATGAGGTTCCGCAGATTGAGTGCTATCCCGGGTTGGTCAATCAAGTGTTTTGGCACGTGCTGAAAAACGCCTTACAAGCTATTCCTGACGATATTCGAGGTGAAGTTCGCATCAGTACACGTACGGTGGATGATTGGGTGATTATCAGCATTCGTGATAACGGTGTTGGCGTAAGCGATAATACCCGCACACGAGTATTTGAGCCTTTTTTCACGACAAAGGATGTTGGCGAAGGGCGCGGGTTAGGACTTACGATTGCCTACGACATCATAGAGAAACATCATGGTACGATTGAGCTTCAAAGCAAGACAGGGAGCGGCACAGAAGTGATTATCGCCCTGCCCGTTTTGCAGCCCTCGCCAGAAACGGCGTAAGAAGAAATTTCTGCACGAATTACGAATATTTCTATGATAGCACAACCTTGTATCTGGCGCGGGAAACTGCCTGCAATGCGGTTTGTAACGATAATATCCGCACTGCTCGTAGTGCTGGCTTCAACGATGCTGTTCGCTCAAGCTAATTCTATAAATCCTCCAAAAACCGTCAAGCCGGTCATACCACAACAGCAACCTGTTATTGATAGCCTAAAAGCTATTTTGACCGTAACACAAAGCTCTGACCGTGTAGTGGAGCGAATTCGGACGCTTCGGGCGCTTAGTTGGGAATATCGAAAGGCGGAGCTGCGGCTTTCATTGGATTATGGTTTGCAGGCGGTAGACGCGGCTCGTACAGCAGGCGGCGAGAGTGATGCACGGTATCAACTTGCGGAATGCTTGAACGTGCTTGGTATTACGTATCGCAATATTTCAAACCACACGGAAGCTGTGCGGTGTTTTTTTGAGGCATTGAAATACGCGCAACAGTTTGACGCAAAAATCGAGCAGGGCTACGCACTCAACAATCTTGGTGATGTCTATCGGATGGAGCGTGATTACATGCGTTCGGGCGAATATCTGTTGCAAGCGCTTCGTCTGTTCGAGGTACAAGGCGACAAACAAGCCATTGCGTACAGCTACGTGCGCTTAGGCGAGCACTACGAAGCACAACAACAATACAGTCAAGCGGCGCAATATTTTATGCGGGCATTCAATATTCGCCAGCAGATGAAGGATTCGGCGCAGTTATACGTAACGCTCATCAAACTTGGTGTACTCAGTCAACGCGAACGCAGATTTGACGAAGCGCTTGGTTACTACAACAACGCCTTGCACCTTGCCGAGAAGGTACAAGCACGGATAGGAATTCCGACGATTTATGCGAAAATCGCTTCGACCTACCTTGACAAACAAGAATATCCAAAAGCGCTCGAAGAGGCGCATCATGCCTTGCTGTTGAGCCAAAGCAACCACGATTCGCGCGATATTCAAGAGTCGAGCGAACTGCTTTGGCGCACATATCAAGCGCTTGGCGATTACCGCAAAGCGTTTCAATATCAATCGCTCTCGGTCGCAACACGTGATTCCATCAACAACGAAGAAAATGTTCGCCAAATTGCCAACGTGCAGCTCAAATATGAGACGGACGCACAGAAGGCGGAGCTTGCATTGGTGAAAAAAAACGAGCAAATGATCCGCTATGGGCTAATTGCAAGCCTTGTGGTGGCAGTGGTGATGATTGTATTGGTAACCAATCGTTACCGCCTGAAACAGCGCGTAAACAATGAAATTAAGCGGCAAGCTGCCGAAATCGAGAACGCCAATGTCGCATTGCAACTGGCGCACGAGCAATCCGAACGTTTATTGCTGAACGTACTTCCCGCTCCAATTGCCATACGCTTGCTTGGCGGAGAACAGTTGATAGCCGAGCATTTTGATGATGTAACAGTCTTATTTGCCGATATTGTTGGTTTTACGGCATTTTCCACGCATATTCCGCCACAAGAAGTGGTATCATTATTGAATACTGTTTTTTCGGAGTTTGATGCGTTGATAGAAACCCATAAATTGGAGAAGATTAAAACAATCGGCGACGGATACATGGCGGTAGGTGGTGTTCCAGAGCCGCTTGAACACAGCGCCGAAGCTATGGGAACGGCTGCGCTTGGTATGTTGGCAGCGTTGGAACTCTTTAATGCCATGCACAAAACAACATTGCAGCTACGGATTGGCATCCACACGGGGGCAGTTGTGGCGGGGATTATCGGCAAAAATAAATTTGCGTACGACCTTTGGGGCGACACGGTCAACATTGCAAGCCGTATGGAATCGCACAGCGAACCGGGAAAGATACATTGCACCCGCGAGGTGTATGACAAATTACGAACAACATTTGAGTTTGCAGAACGCGGCGGTGTTGAGATTAAAAGCAAAGGCATAATGACGACCTATTTCCTGCTTAGGCGCAGAATTGACAGTACGCAGAATTTTTCTTCCTGACCAGCATCATATCAATCACAACGAATGCATTCACCAGCAGATACCATACCATCCATTGTTTTTAGCTTCCTCAAAGAAGCGCTGAAGAACTTCACGCATTGTCGTACTGTGGTGTGTGGGACTCTGTGTGGGGCACTATTTTTCATCCTATTCACCGTAGAATCTGTGTTCGCACAGAACGCCGCTTCTGTTGATTCACTGCGAAAAATCCTTGCTACAACGTCGTTGGAGCATCGTGCGGCTGTTTTAAACAACCTTGCTCGTGCGTATCGGTACCTTTCGCCGGACTCGTCTCTTCTGTATGCCATGCAAGCACGGGCGCTCGCAAAACAGCGACGGGATAATTCTGCATTAGCGTATTCCCTGCTCAACATAGGATTAGTCTTTGAAAATCAAGGACGTTATGATTTTGCGCTTGATAATCTATTTCAAGCATTAAAACTATTCGAGAGCGACGATGATAATGCTGGTCGTGCTTCGTGTTTGAACCTTATAGGCTTGGTCTATAAAGCACAGGATAAGAATGTGCAGGCATTGGAGTATCATCAAAAATCATTAGTGTTGTACCAAAGTTTGAACAATACGGAGCGCATTGCAACGGTTCTTGCCAATATCGGTGCTACGTACCAAGCTGAACGACGGTATAGTGAGGCGCTGGTAAATTTGGAACGTTCGGCAACACTGTATCAATCGTTGAACGACCCCAATATTTTTTGGTCGTGGTTCAACATGGCTCTTGTCTATCAACATCAACAACGGTACACGGAGGCATTGACATACCATCGCCAAGCGCTCCCGCTTGCGCGGAAACTGAGAAACCATCGTTTTGAGGCGGCATTACTCTGCAATATTGGATTGTGTGCAATGCACCAGCACCAATTTGATTCGGCTTTGTCATGGGTACACGAATCGGTGCGAATTGCCTCTGAAAACACCTTTCGCAATGAACTTAAGAATAGCTATAAAGCGCTTTCCGAGGTTTATACCGTCATGGGCAATGACAAAGCCGCATTGGAGCAATACCAACGATACACCGACCTTAAGGACTTGATTCTCTCGGCGGAAATGCAGCATAATATTGCCGATTTGCAAACGAGGGTGGAGACCGAGCATCAGGAGCGAGAAATTAGCGTATTGTCGGTGCTGCGAAACTCCCTCATTGCGGGTTCGGCATTGTTACTCCTACTGGTTGCGCTTTTAATCAATCGCTATCGCCACAAGCGCACGTCGGAAGCGTTGCTGAAGGAATTGAACGAAGCACTTACGCGCCAGCAACGCATTGTGGAAGACCAAGCAGCCGAAATCGAGCTTGCCAACACGGAACTTCAGCAGTTTAACGATGCTTTGGCGCTCAAAAACTATGAGTTAGCAGAGCTTAATATTGAGAAAAACGATTTCCTCGGTATGGTGGCGCACGACCTAAAAAACCCGCTCTCGAACATGCGGTTGCTCGCCAAATTGCTCAACGAGCGTGCAGAAGCGCTGTCGCCGGCGGAAATTCACGAATTTTCTGGTGATATGCGGACACTCACCGAACAAATGTTCGCTTTGGTGACGAATTTGTTGGATGTCAACGCCATTGAGCAAGGAAAAATGAATGTTGCAATTATGCCGTTTGACCTTCCGCAGCTTGTGGATATGGTTGTGCGGCACTACCGCCCTCAGTCTGAAGAAAAGCAAATTACGATTCACGTGGAAACAAGCGGGGATTCGTTGATTGCATCTGCGGATAAAAACTTCACGATGGAAATTCTGGAAAACCTGCTTTCTAATGCTATAAAATATTCGCCGCCCAAAAAAAATGTGTTTATCCGTGTGTTAGATGATGGAAACAGCACTACGCCTGAGCGTGATATCGGTCAGGAGGGCGATGGCAAAACGTTGCAGCGATTAAAGTCGCCTACGGTTGCTCATCACGCTCGTTTGGTACGCGTGGAGATACAGGACGAAGGTCCTGGGTTGAGCGAGAACGACCAGTTAAAATTATTTAAAAAATTTACACGATTGACCGCGCAGCCAACGGCGGGAGAGCATTCATCAGGCTTGGGGCTTTCTATTGTAAAAAAAATGGTAGAAGCGATGAGCGGCAACGTTTGGTGCGAAAGCGAGCTTGGGCGTGGAGCAACATTTATTGTAGAACTGCCTGCTCAAATATGACTTGAATTCAAGCGGGTAGCGAGCTATGTTCCGGCATCATCATACAATAATGTGAGAGAATCTCTTCAAAAACTCCTCTACTTTTCATATATTTGAAATTGGGAGTGTTGTTGTGGGGGTCTTGTCCCTTTTTATTATAATCCATCTGGCTTGTTGTGTCATCCAGCGCAATCGTGTACATCCATCAGTACTACGATGGATTGGCAGTGTATTGATAGTCCTACTGCAATGGAAATAGCACAGAATAAAACTCATTTGAGGGTAAGTAGGATTGAATGATATATTATTGTAGAATGTATTGGTTTGCGGCATTGTGTAGCGTTTGTTTTGGTGCTGTGTTTGCTCATGCTCAAGGAGTTTCCCGATCGGCATTTCCTCGTTCGCATGGCAGAGTCGTGGATTCGTTAGAATTTGTGGTGCAGGGATTGTTGAAAGAACCCTGTACCGATACGGCAACCGTTCACGCATTAAACAATCTGGCTATTGCGTATTGGACGCAAAACCCCGAACAGTCCACCTCATATGCCGCACAGGCTCTTGCTGTTGCTGAATCTATAGGCGATTTACGCGGCGTAGCGCAGTCATTCAACATCTTGGGGATGTCGTATGATAAGTGCGGTCGTTATGAAGTTGCCATTGAATCGTATTTTAAATCGCTCAAACTATCTGACGAACTCCTTGACAATGCGGGTATTGCAAGAGCATCCAATAATATCGGTAGTATCTACGTAGCGCAAGAAAAGTACGATATTGCGTTGGAGTATTATTTCAAGGCATTAAAAGCATTCGAGGCTGCGGGTGATAAACAAAGGCAGGCGTACACCCTGAATAACATCGGAGAAGCCTACCACAAGCAAGACAATGACAATCGGGCATTGGAGTATTATACAAAATCCCTAAAGCTCATGGAGCAAAACGGGGATAAGTCGCACAAGTGGTCATCGTTGAATAATATCGGTATAATTTATACCGAGCGTGGAAAACATTCTGAAGCGCTTCAATACCACTTTCGAGCGCTTGGTCTTCTGCAAGAATTTGGTAACAGTCAAGGGCAAAGTGAATCGTTTAATAATATCGGTAAGAGCTATAAAGGCTTGGGTGACAATAGCAAGGCATTAGAGTTCGCATGGCGGGCGTTAGTTCTGGCAGATAGCATAGGGATTCGTCCGCAGAAACAGGACGTACTTGGCAATCTCTCGGAAATCTATGCTGCGCTTGGTGATTCCGGTACATCCTTCATGCTCTACAAGCAATATATTGCGTTGCGGGATACACTTATGAGCGAGGATACAAAACAACGCATAGCCCAGATTCGTGAACAATACGAGAGTGTTCAAAAAGAGCAGCAAATCGTATTGCTTACTAAAGATGCAGAGATTCATAACACTGTACGCAATTCGCTTCTTGGCGGAACGATTCTCTTGGCAATGTTATTAGGTATTGCTGTGAACCGCTATTCCGTCAAAAAGAAAGCAAATGAGCGCATTGTCCAAAGCCAATTGTTGATTATGGCGCAGACAATGGAGATTCAAAGCGCGAACGTAGCGCTCCGCGAACACAATGCTATGTTAGAAACGCTCAACAACGAGAAGAGTGAGTTTTTGGGTATTGCGGCACACAGCCTAAAAAATCCTCTGACCAGCATTGTGCTTGCTTCCGGTGTTATGAAGAATCACCAAGATCAGATTTCACCAGAAAAACTCCGCAAACGTATTGGCGATATTGAACGCACAGCGCTTAGAATGCGTGATACGGTGAATGATTTGCTCAACATCACGATGATTGAATCTGGTCAATTAGCGGTGTCGTTGATTGCGGTGAATGCGATAGACCTCGTTCATGAAATTGTTCATAACTACGATGATTGGGCGGCTGCTAAACAAATACGGCTCTTGACTACGATACCAGAAGCTGAAGCCCTTGTTCTGGCGGACGAAGCCCGACTCTATGAAGTGTTAGAAAATCTTGTCTCGAATGCTATCAAATATTCTCCGCGTGGTAAAAATATTTGGGTCGAAGTCAAGGAACAAACAACAAACAACAAGAAACACAGTTCTGGCTTGCTGCCTGACCCTTGTTATTTGATACTTGTTAAAGATGAAGGTCCAGGCTTGTCGGATGAAGACAAAAGCAGAGTGTTTGGTAAATTTGCAAGGCTGTCGGCGCAGCCAACGGCGGGCGAACATTCGTCAGGATTAGGGTTATCCATTGTCAAGCGCGTTGTCGAGGCGATGAACGGGCGCGTTTGGTGCGAAAGCGAGTTTGGCGACGGGCTTCCGTCGGGTGCAACGTTCGTAGTCGAACTCCCAAGCGCATCACAAAGCGATCGAACAGCATCCTTTGAAGGCGTTTGACACACACACACCAGCGTAAGCGGCACACAGCGCCGAAGCTAACGATATAGCACACTATTCAACGCATATTCGTGATACCTCCCTCCCAGCGAATGATGGTGTTTTGTTGCATTTTGCTTTTGCAGACGGCACCAGCATTTGCTGTCCGTGATTCTATTCTCGTCTCGTCCCGTGATTCTCTCCAAGCCATTCTTGCTTCGTACGACAATCAACCACGCATGTTTACACAATCGGACACGGCGCTCGTACGCTGCTTGGATGCGCTCGCGTGGCAATTCTGGCGTATTCAGCCTCAAAAGGCTCTTGGTTATGCCCAACGAGCGTTGTCGGTGGCGCAGCAAATACACGACCAACAAGGCATAGTGAACGCTTATTTTTCGTTAGGCAATATTTATCGTCAGATGGACAACGAACAGTCTGCGATAGAGTCGTACACCAAACAGCGCGAACTTGCCTACGAATTGCATCAAAATGACCTTGCGGGGAGGGCGCTCAACGGTATTGCATTGATGTACCAAAAACGTGGAAAATATGACCAAGCATTGCAGTATCATCTCGAACATCTCCGTTTTCGTGAGCAGATAGGAGATAGCATCGGAATGTTGCGCCCGTATCTCAATATCGGTGAGCTGTACAGAGACCAAGGGCAATACGAAGTTGCATTGGAATATTTGCTGAAAGGGCTTGATATTGTCCAACATCAACGCAATCAACAAGGTCCAATGGGGAGGATATTCAATAATATTGCAGAGGTCTATAAACTAACGGGCAAATATGAGCGTGCGGTAGAGTTCGCAGAGAAATCACACCATGCCGCATTGGAAGCCGGCGACAAAGAAACGCAAGCCGAAGCGTTGACATGTATGGGCGATGTGCAGCGTTTACGCAGCGGTGCGGGGTTGCAAGACGACGCGAATCGACAAAAAGCAGCGTTGAAATACTATTTCCAAGCGTTGGCGTTGTTGCGGGAGATGGGGTATGATGACGGGTTTTCTTCGTTGTTGTATGATATAGGAACCGTCTATTGCCAACAAAAAAAGTACACCGAATCGCTTCGGTATGCCGAACGGGCACTTACTCAATCTACGAATAGCTCGAAGAATGACCGTAAAGCTGCATATGAACTGCTCGCGGAGGCATATTCTGGTTTGGGTAAATCTGACAGTGCTTTACGGGCGTTCCGCCAAGCTGTAGCAGTGCGCGACTCAATTTTCAGCGAGACAAGCGCTTACCGTATTGAGCAGCTCCAAGCCCAGTACAATAGTGAGCATAAAGACAAAGAAATTCAGCTTTTACAAAACGATAAACATCGCCAAACTTTACTGTTGTACACGATTGTCATTGGCGTATCGCTTTTGGCACTACTCGCATTAGCGCTTTATAGTCGGTATCGCCTGCGGCTCCGCACCAAACGTCAGCTTGGTGAAAGCCAGTCCATGCTCACGCAGGTTCAAAACCTGAGTAAGACGGCTGGTTTCGAGCTTGATATCATTACAAACATGATGCGCTGGACGGAGTATTTTTTAACGATTACGGAGCGAAGCTCGGAGTCGCTTGTGCATAGCAAAGATGGCTTTCTGGAGCTTCTCCATGTTCAGGATGTGTCCGATGTACGGCAATTTTTTACCGACCTTGCTGCAAATTCTCCCGTAAAATCTTCAGTCGAGTGCCGATTGCTCACAACAGATGGCAGAATCAAATATATTCGCATTGGCGGAGTACTCAGCAGCAATTCTATTGACGGTAAAAACATTATTCTTGGTTTTTTGCAAGATGTAACCGAAAGCATCGTTGCAAAAAATATCCTTTCCGGCACACGGTCACTACTTTCCGGCATCACCAATTCTTCGCTGGACGGCATTATGACGTTTGTGTCGGTGCGGTCTGCAAATGGTGTCATTGTAGATTTCCAATGGACACTTATCAATCCTGCCGCAGAGCGGATATTGGGTGTTTCGGGCAATGAGCTTATTACCAAACGGCTTTTGCGAGAAATCCCGGATAACCCACTGGCTGCGTTATTTGAGCGCTACGTTCAGGTGATAGAAACGGGTACGCCTATTCAATTCGAGTATCCATGGGTATTGAACGAAACAACGTTTTGGCTCTACGTTGCTCTTGTTAAACTTGGAGACGGTCTCGTCGTAACATTCGCTGATATTTCCGCTCGCAAGCGTGCTGTAGAAGACCTCATACTCTCGGAACGCAAGCTCACGGCTCTTTTTAATAGCAGCCATAATGCCTATATTTTGCTTGGTGTTAGGCAGGAAATTTTGGCGTTCAATATCATCGCAGCGAATGGTATTCGTCGGCAATTCGGTCGTAATGTTCTTGTTGGTGAATATATGCGCGACTATATCCAGCCGGCATTGCTGCAAGTACACGATGCGTGGTTTCAGCGAGCAGCCCAAGGCGAGACCGTTGTTGAAGATGTTGCCTTTACAAGCCCCCGCGGTACCAACGTCTGGTATGCCGTTAAATACACCCCTGTAACCGATGAGCACGGTGCTTTTTGGGGTGTGGCGTTGAGTATGGAAAATATCAACAAGCGCAAAGTAGCTGAAGAGCGACTCCGCACCAGCGAAGAACTGTATCGCAAACTCGTAGAAGCCTCTCCCGATGCGGTTTCGCTGATAGACCTTGAGGGGCGTTTACTATCGGCGAATCAGCGTCATGCCGAAATGTTTGGTTTTACATTGCCAAGTGAATTGAAGAATATCCCAACGCAAGAGTTTATGGCATTCAGCAAGCATGAACATTTTGCGAATGTGCTGAAGACGTTGCGGCAAGGTATTCCTGTGCCGACGATAGAGATGGAATCGGTAAATAACGAAGGAACAGTCATCATCACGGAAAATCAATTCGTTTTGTTGCGCGATTCTCACGATAATCCTGCCAGTATCCTTGTCGTGTCGCGGGATGTGACCGAACGCAAGCATTTCGAGGATCAAATGATTGCGGCTAAAGAAGCCGCCGATGCCGCAAATCGTACAAAATCGGAGTTTATTGCTAATATCTCGCACGAGATTCGTACGCCGATGAACGCCATTTTGGGTTTTGCCGATATTTTGCGCGAACAGGTGGGCGATTTTATGCTTGATAGTTATATTCAGGGCATCAGCGTTGCCGCCAATAATTTGCTCAATCTTATCAACGACGTTCTTGATATTTCGAAGATTGAGGCAGGTCGCCTCGATATTCGCTACGAGCCTGTGAATCCTTACAAGCTCTTTGTCGAATTACAGCAGACGTTTTTTGTGAAGGCGCAGCAGAAAGATTTGGAATTCGTCATCGAAGCCAGCCCAAACCTACCTGAGGTGCTGCTGTTAGACGAAATTCGCTTGCGCCAAATCCTGCTCAACTTACTCGGCAATGCAGTAAAATTTACCGACGAGGGTTTTATCAAGCTCCGCGTGGATGCTACGAATGCCGCACGCCATATCAAGTCGTCTGAAGGGTTTTCCGATGGCACGAAAATACTGTCGCAAGCTCCTTCACAAGCGGCTGTTGAGCATGAAGTCGTAGATTTGACTTTTACCGTGAGTGATAGCGGTATTGGCATTCCTGAAAACCAGTATGAGCTTATTTTTGAGCCATTTCGCCAGCAAGAAGGTCAGGACACGCGCCGTTACGAGGGAACGGGCTTAGGGCTGACTATTTGCAAGCGTCTGACGGAAATGATGAATGGTACAATAAGGCTCGAAAGCGAAGTTGGCAAGGGTTCGTCATTCATCGTGCAGTTCAATAATGTCCAGGTGATGACAGCATTTGACCAGCAACTCATTACCACAGATTATGCTCCATCGCCACTGGCAATTGCACCGTCGTTAATGATAACGAATAACAACCATATCATAAAAACGCCTACTATTACGCCAGATGCCGATCGAAACGTTGCTGTTCCTACAATGTCCCCCGAACTCCTGACATTGCTGGAAGGTGAAGTAATGGATTTATGGAAAAACATTGAACAAATGATGATCAATACGGATATTGAGATATTTGCTGAACGGTTGATACAACTTGGCAAGCAATTCAACGTCACAGAATTGGAACACTATGGAAAAGATTTGTACATGAAATCTGTTTCCTTTAAGATTGCAGAAATGACAATAATGTTTGAGGAATTCCCTCTTTTTGTGCAGCGGCTGAAAACAAGCACAGATGCGTGATGCACGTATAAATGCTTCACAACATCAACGGTACAATATACCCACTAACGTTAATCAGTATCAATATTATGGAGAACATAGAATGCAAACCTTAGAGGTTTCGACAGAGCATGAAATGCCTACAGTGCTTATCGTGGACGACACGGCGGCGAATATCGAAATGCTTGGCGCAATGTTGCGTGTTAAAAGCATTCAAGTGATTGCCACAATGAGTGGCAAACAGGCACTTACGATTGCAGAAGCCAAAAATCCCGATGTAATTTTATTGGATATCCAAATGCCCGAAATGGATGGCTACCAGGTGTGTCAGGAACTCAAGAAAAACCCTGCCACAATGGACATTCCGGTAATTTTCTTGACTGCCAAAAACGAAACTGCTGATATTGTGAAGGGTTTTGAATTGGGTGCGGTGGATTATATTACAAAACCTTTCCGTCCGCCGGAGCTGTTTGCACGACTCAAAACGCATGTTCAACTCCGAAATTTGCAAGCGCAGACACTCTTGCAAAACGCTGAACTTCAGGAGCTTAATAAAATCAAGAATGAGTTTTTAGGTGTGGCTGTTCATGATTTGAAGAACCCGCTTTCTGGTATTTCTGGTTTGGCAGAGTTCATGCGGACAACGCCGGATTTAGACCGCGAGACATCTGACCAATGTTTGGATACGATTATTGGGCAATCGAACAAGATGTTCAGTATCATCAAAAACTTATTGAACGTAAACGCCTTGGAGCGTGGCGAACTCAGGCTCGAAATTCAGCCTATCAATCTTTCGTTTATTACCCAAGCGACGGCAGAAAGTTACGGACTCAAAGCCGAAGGGAAATCGCTGACGTTGAGCGTCGAGCTGGACGAAGGGGGAATCGCCCTTGGTGACGAAATTTCCATTATTCAGATTTTGGATAACCTTGTCTCGAACGCCATCAAGTTTTCGCCGCAGGGCAAAAGTATTGCGTTACGTGTTCAGCGTGAAATCGCAAACAAAACTATTCGCATAGAGGTGCAGGACGAAGGACCAGGTATTAGCGCCGAAGACCAGAAAAACTTATTCAAAACGTTTACGAAACTTTCTGCACGTCCGACGGGCGGCGAAAGTTCGACGGGATTGGGCTTATCCATCGTTAAGCGAATGGCAGAAGCGATGCACGGCAGGGTTTGGTGCGAAAGCGTGATTGGTCATGGTGCGACGTTTATTGTACAATTGCCATTGGCGGAGTGAGAAAAAATGCTGATAATCGTTCGACACAGAATAGAGTTTATTTCGATTATTGTACAGGGATTGTCATGCCAACGAAGGTTGGCATCCACAGCCCGCACTACATCTGGATTCCAGCCGGAGTTTATCCCGGCCCCAGCCGGAATGACATACAACAGTAATCGGAATAACCTCTCATATTGAAGTTTAGATAAGTTCCTGAAAACCGCATCAAACCTTACGCGCAAGAACCCCACTCAATCTCCCCTTATAAGGGGAGAAGCAAGACGCAACACGTCTTCGTGGCAGCTTGCAGAGGGGTGATGCGCTTGAGGGTAGTCAAGGTTATCTAAACTTAACCTCTCATATTCACATATACATTTTTATCCTTTCCTATTAGAATGATATCAACACTCAAACAACGGTGTTCCGTCGTCGGTCTCGTTCTCTGCCTCTGGTCTGTGCCTGCATGGTCGCAGACGGATTGTCAGTCACAATTGAACCGAATGACCGAACTCGTCAACAAGGCAAACAAAGACATTGAAGGCTATCGCAAAGAATTGGAAGGGTTCAAACGCAGCTCTAAGTTGCAGACCATGACACTTTCGCAAAAAGACCAATTTATTGATTCGCTTAGTGGCGACCTCGCGCAGAAGCTCGTCGAAGTCGTCTCACTCACAAGTTCCCTGAACGCCCGCAAAGCAGAAATTGTTATTAAAGACAGCGTGATTGCTGCTCGTAGGGCTGATATATCCTCGCTTTCAAGCGACCTCGCCGACCGTCGCCGAGACGTTGCTGACCGCAATGAGCAAATACGCGGTCTGCAAAACGACGCAGAATTAAGGAAAAAGGACATTGCCACCAAAGATGAGGTAATTGCGGCATTAAAAGCAGAGCTTGAGGCTAAACGCAAGGAATCAGTCGCAAAAGATGAAGTGCTTATTAATCTCGGCAAAATTTCACTGAATGCGCTCCGAAGCCGCATCGAAGAGGTAGAGCGCCAACATGAAGAACTCAAACGCAAAATGGATGCTCTAACGCAGCCAGAACCTAAACCACAAGAAGGAAAGAAAAAACAATGATACACGCAAGACAGACTTTTACGATGCTTAAAATGATTGCTATTGGTTGTCTATGGCTTTATTGCTCGTTCGCAGACATTAGTCAAGCTCAAGCACAAGACAACGCCGTTTCGCAAAATGCCGTCGTGAATGAGAGTGCTAAAAAGGTTGGGGTGATTGGCTCAAAAGCAATGGTCGTTTCGGCGCACCCCGAAGCCTCAAAAGTCGGAGCGTCAATCCTACAAAAAGGGGGAACTGCGGTGGATGCTGCTATTGCAGTGCAATTCGCGCTGGCGGTGGCGTATCCGGTGGCGGGGAACATCGGTGGTGGTGGTTTTATGGTGCTACGGTTGGCAAACGGCAAAACAAATACGTTGGATTACCGTGAGGCTGGACCGAAAAAGGCATTCCGCGATATGTTTTTAGATTCCACTGGGCAAGTCATTAAAGGCTTGAGTATGGCTGGTCACAAGGCTTCAGGCGTTCCGGGCGTGGTGGACGGCATGGTAGCGGCGCATAAAAAATATGGAAAACTTTCGTGGAAAGCACTCGTGCAACCCGCCATAGACCTTGCACGGAAGGGCGTTGTGCTGACAGAACGTGAAGCACGAGGGTTGAACAGCGTTAGTGCGTCGGTGCGGTTGCATAACCCCGAAAAATCATATTTTCTAAAATCTGCTGCGGACACAACCCAAAAATGGAGTGCTGGCGAACTTTTGGTACAGGAAGATTTGGCACAAACGTTGGAGCGTATTCGTGACAAGGGACGGGCGGGTTTTTACAGCGGTAAAACGGCAGACTTCCTTGTCGCAGAAATGAATCGCGGCGCAAATGGAACAGCGGGCATTATTACGCAGGAAGATTTGCGTGATTATCGCGCCAAATGGCGTACGCCGCTTGCAGGCACATACAAAGATTATACGATTATCGGAATGCCGCCGCCGTCAAGTGGTGGTGTTGGTGTACTGCAAATGCTGAAAATGCTGGCTTCCCAACCCTTGAAAGAATGGGGACACAATGCGGAAAAAACCGCGCATTTTATGATAGAAGCCGAACGCCGCTATTTTGCTGAACGTGCGGAATACCTCGGCGACCCTGATTTCTACAAAGTTCCCGTCAAAGGTTTGTTGAATACGGCATATATTGCCGAACGCATGAAAAGCATTAACCCTGACAAAGCCACACCCAGCGCGGAGGTCACGCATGGCAGTCGTAACCTTGTGCAGCAGTACGAAAGCATGGAAACCACACATTTTTCGATTGTGGACGAAAAAGGCAACGCCGTTTCTGTTACGACCACGTTGAATGGCGGTTACGGATCAAGGGTGGTAGTGGGTGGCGCAGGGTTTTTCATGAACAACGAAATGGATGATTTTTCTGTGAAACCGGGTGTTCCCAATATGTTCGGTGCGTTGGGCGGCGAGGCGAATGCGATTGCACCCGGAAAGCGAATGCTCAGTTCGATGACACCCACGATTGTCGAGCACAAAGGTAAACTCTTGATGGTTGTTGGTTCACCCGGCGGTACAACGATTATCACATCGGTGATGCAAACGATTTTGAATGTGCTTGAACATGGAATGGGAATGCAAGAGGCGGTGAACGCAAAACGCTTTCATCACCAACATTTACCCGACCAAGTGTTAGCTGAAAAGGATGCGTTTACAGATGATGTGCGAAAAGCGCTTGAGCACAAGGGCCATAGGTTCACGGACATTGCCGCTATGGGCAAGGTCGATGCGATTCTTGTGCTACCGAAGAAAAAATCGGAGCCTAAAAAGCTCGAAGGCGGCGCGGATCCTCGTGGTGACGATACGGCGGTTGGTTACTGAGGTAGTTGAACATTTGTGGAAATACCTGAAATACTATTGGCTCCAGCCAGAGCTGTACAGCTTGAAAGAAGTATTATTCTACAATTGCGGTCATATTTTCTGCCTATGAATATGGCAAAAATTCGTATATTCGCGCCTTCTCAGTGTCAAATTTTAAACACTGATAACTGTCCACTGATAAACTGAAATTACACTTGTTATGATAGCATTATTTTTCGGCGCTCCGGGCGTTGGTAAAGGTACGCAAGCGTCGTTAATTTCGCAGCGTGAAGGCATTCCGTATTTGTCAACTGGCGAGGCGCTTCGTAATGCCATCGCCAAACAAACAGAGGTGGGCAAACTCGCCCAAACCTATGTGGAGTCTGGTGGCTTAGTCCCCGACGACGTAGTGACACGCATTGTTGACGAAACGCTCAAACAGCCTGAATTTGCAAAAGGTGCAATTTTGGATGGTTATCCCCGCACGACCGCACAGGCAGAGGCACTCACAGAAATCCTGCGTGGCTACGGCAAAGCGGTGTCCGTGGTTGTCAACATCACGGTTGATACGGAAACAATTGTCAAACGTTTGTTGCTGCGCGGCAGAAAAGACGATAAAGAAGAAATTATTCGACATCGCTTTGGTGTCTATGCCAAAGAAACAGCACCACTGTTGGATTATTACACCAATGCTGGTGCTGCTATCAAAACCATTGATGGTGACGCAGAAGTTGAAGTTGTGTATGAGCGCGTTTATACGTCGTTAAACGCTTAGAGAGTTGAATTACTTATACAAAAAACTGTCCATCCCAAATTTTATCAATCACAATTCTCAATAATTTTATGGCTATTGACCGTACATTTACGATTCCGGCTGGTGCCGATGCTCTGAAGAGCTTTTTTGAGAAACAAGCGCAAGAGCGCATGGATTTAAAAATGTTCTTCGGTGAAATGGCATGGGAAGGTAACACGATGAACTTCAAATCTGGTTTAGGCGAGGGTTCAATTGCCCTGAGCGATAACGAAGCGAAAATTCATATTGAACTTTCGATGTTCGGCAACGCTATGAGCGGACAGATTGAGGGTGCATTAGAAAAATTCCCCGAAATGTTTACAAAGTCACAACAATAAAAAACGAAAACCATCGTTGTTCTTTTTATCAACACTTCATTCTGATGTGTTGGCACGAACACGGTCTGAGTTTGAAAAGCAGAGCTAATGTGTACACATCGCATGGTCTCTGCTTTTTTATGTCGCTTATTCCCTCTATTCCTCTGTAATATTTTTGATGACATTGTGTCCAACGCTACGAGACACATATTACCTCCACCTTTGCCATACAAATATATTCTAAACTCATGAACATGAGTGCTGACAACGCTTAGAGCCATTACATCCCTATGCCTAAAATCTGGCATATCTTTTGGTCACAGCGTTGTGGCGTACAGCGAGGAATGCAAAAAAATGGAAACGCTTGTCATTACCTATCACGTTAATTCATTTTCCTTACATGAAGAACTATTTTCGGTACGCCTGAAAAGCAACGCAGCAATTCTTTTGACATTTTCTGTTTTTATTCAATTACGTACCTTTTACAAAGGAGTATTTTATGGTCTCATTGTCTCACCCTCATCTCATGCGGTGTGCTGCACAAATGCCGCCAAACATTCGCCGTAATCATCATGGCGGTTTATACCGCTCGTTGGCACTGCTGTGCATGGTGCTGTCGTTAGTGTTTGCGCCACGTGCTTACGCACAAATTTTAGATCCCACGTTTGTGATAGGCACAGGATTCGATAATGAGGTTCGGAGTTTTATTGAAATACCTGGTTCGCAGATCATCGTAGTTGGGAACTTTACTTCATACAACGGAACTCCTGTCAATCGTGTTGCCCGTCTAAATTTTGACGGTACGATTGATGCGACGTTTACACCGCCGAGCAACGCAGTTATTAACGGTAGGGTAAACACCGTTATTCGTGAAGCAGGCGGAAATCTGATTATCGCTGGTCAATTTAACGGGGGTGGTCGGGAATACGTAGCACGTTTGACCGCAGCAGGTACTCTTGACGCGACATTTACGCAAACGGGAACGGGGCTTAACGGCGAAGTAAATGCTCTTGCATTGGACGGTGGTGGCAATGTCGTAGCAGTAGGGCTTTTTACTTCCTATAACGGCACGGCACGAAACCGTATTGCACGGTTGACCACAGGTGGTGCGCTTGATGGAACCTTTACGGTAGGAACAGGGTTTGTCGGCGGTATTGGAGCCAATTCTGTGACCATTGACGGTTCAGGAAATATTCTGGTGGGCGGCACATTTATCTCGTACAATGGAACACCGAGCAGCCGGATAGCACGCATCCTCAATACGGGCACTATTGACGGTACGTTTGCGCTTGGTACGGGGTTTAACGCTGTTGTAAATAGTATCGTTATTGACGCTTCCAACAAAATCCTTGTGGGTGGCGATTTTACGGCATATAACGGCGCGGGAAGTAATAGAATTATTCGTCTGAATACTGGGGGAACCGTTGACGGGACATTCACAACGGGCGGCGGATTTGACGGGATAGTGAACTCAATTTTCCTCGAAGCAAGCGGTAAACCCATTGTGGGTGGAGGTTTCACGACCTACAACGCCACAGGGCGCAATAATATTGCGCGACTGAATACAGGTGGTACACTTGATAATACCTTTAACCCCGGCAACGGTTTTGACAATCCTGCACAGGTTGTTGCCGTTCAAAGCGACGGTAAAATCCTTGTGGGCGGGCAATTCGGCACCTATAACACTTCATCAGCAGTAAACCGTATTGCTCGGTTCGGCTTTGCTGCCGCAACATTTGTCGCTAGCGCTATTTTCCCTGAAGCTGTTGCCAACGACGGCTCAGTAACGGCGACGCGGACAATTACGCTTGGTCCGGTGGGCGGAAGTCCGATGGTGGAATCGTGGACAACAGGGGTTGCGAATGGCTCGAACTTTACTGCCGGCGTACAATACACGGTAGCAAACGTGCCTGCGGGTTTGACCTTGGTCGTCACGAAGACTTCTTCGTTGCTTCTTACCTTGAGTCTTACGGGAAATGCTACGTTACACGCAAACGCAAACGACGTGTCGAATTTGCAGATAACCTTCCTGAATGGCGCATTAGAAGGCAATAACGCTATCGGTGTTCAAAACTTGAATAGCAATCTTTTCACCGTTGATTTTATTGACCCGTCTGGCGCGGCGTATTCTGCTACAACGTTTAACGAAACCGCAGCTGCGAATAACGGATCCATTTCTACAAGTAGGACAATTATTCTTTCCGGTGGCGAAACATGGAATGCTGGTGTGGCAAACGGCTCACCGCTGACATCAGGTGTACACTACACGGTAGTGAACGTTCCTCCGGGCTTAACAGAGGTTCTGACAAAAAACTCTTCGACACAAGTAACCATAACCTTTACCGGGAATGCGGCAGCACATGCGGCAGCTAATAGCGTAATCAACGCTCAATTTACATTCCTCAATGCGGCAGTGACGGGCGGTAATGCTGGAGCTGTTGTGGGATTAAACGGTCAGAACCTTTCCGTGAACTTTTTGGATCCCAATAGCGCTGCGTTTTCAGGAACAACCTTTCCCGAAGCTGTTGCCAATAATGGAACCGTGACCGCAACGCGAACGATTACTCTCACAAGCGAGACTTGGACAGGTGGCGTAGCAAATGGTTCTCCCTTCATAGCTGGTACGCATTACACTGTCGCAAATGTTCCGGCTGGTTTGACGATGGTGATTACCAAAAACTCTGCCGGAGTTGCTACCATTAGTTTTCCCGGCGCAGCGGCTGCACATGCGAATGTGAATGATGTTACGAACGTTCAGATTACATTCCTCAATGCTGCCGTTGCAAGCGCTAATATTGCTGGCACAGCGGGAATAAACGGTGTGAGCTTAACCGTTGATTTTATTGACCCCGCTCCGACAGCAACATACTCAGGTACGACATTTGCCGAAGCATTTTCAAATAATGGTTCGGTGCCAACAACACGCACTATCACGCTTCTAACAGAGACTTGGAATGCAGGCATAGCGAACGGAAGCAATCTTGCCGCAGGTACAGATTTTACGGTAGCAAACGTTCCGCCTGGACTGACAGCCGTAGTGACAAAAAACAGCGCCTTGCAAGTGACCATCAGTTTTACGGGCGCAGCAATAAATAATAATGTCATAAATAATGTAAACAACGTACTATTTACATTCCTCGCTCCTTCGGTGACAAGCGGTTTGCCGGGAACGGTTGCTGGATTAAATACTCAAAATCTGTCTATCAACTTCACGGATCCTGTCGGCGCTACATATTCGAGTACACAGATGACCGAGTCATCTAATAATACTGGCTTTTCATCCGATATAATTAACGTTACCCTTGTTGGTACAGATTGGATAACCTCTGGAGCGTTTACGCCCGGCACACATTTTACTGCAACGGGTGTTCCCGCAGGTATGACGATGGTTGTAGCGGGAGTTTCTCCATCAGTAGCGCAGGTTCGATTGGTTGGTTTAGCATTTGCACATGCTGCGGCTAACAGCACACCGATTACATTAACTTTCTTTAACGCAGCGGTGACAAACGCTAATGTGAGCTTCGTCACTGGGTTAACACCCGCGACGATTACACTCACATTTATCGATCCAGCACCACCGGCACCGCCAGCGCCGGCTCCGCCGCCAATTCCGACAGTCTTACAACTATCCACATTGTTTGGGCAAACGGGCGACCCCGTTGTCATTAGCGGATTTAACTTTACGGGCGTAACAAATGTGCAAATTGGCGGTGTTCCTGTACAAAGTTTCACGGTGAACTCTCCATTCGAGATTCGTGCTATTGTTGGATCTGGCGCAACCGGGCGAGTGCAGGTAACGAACGGTTTTGGTTCAGGTACGTCGGGAAGCGTTTTCACTTTCGGTCCGGCTCCGCCGCCGGTGCCGACGATTTTCTCCGTATCACCCGAACAAGCAACGTTTGGTGAGTCGGTGACAATTTTGGGTCAGATGTTATCCGGTGCCACGGAAGTTCGTGTTGGTGGTGTTCCGGTACAAACCTTCTCCGTGAGAAACGACCGCGCCATCACCTTTACAGTAAATTCGCCCTTCAGTGGGGCGGTTGAAGTGGTCACCCCACAAGGCATTCTCACGCTTGCGAGTGGAATTGTCTATAAAAAACTACCTTCTCCAGTGATTACGGCTCTTGATCCAAATACCTTAGAATCTGGCGATGAAGAAGCAATTATGCGTCTTATCGGTCAGAATTTTACAAATGTTGGCACGGTTACTATCATGTCGCCACGTGGCGGGACAAGTGTTGCCGTCATTACCGCAAATCCGAACGGAAAAGAAGCCGTTATCAGTTTTCCTGCCTCGTTTCGATTGCCGGGCATTGATTCACTGCGGTTTCTCACGCCGGATGGTCAACTGAGTAATGCTGTAGCACTCAATATCATTCCTGCGCCAAAACCACAGGTAGGCGGCATAACAATTTTACCTTCCGCTTCGTCCACAACCGCAAATAATCAGGCATTTAGCATTGCGATTGACGGCGAAAACTTCTTCAAAGCAGCGAAGATAACGCTTTCTGGCAAGAGCGCGACGGGTGCAATACCGACGGACTTTCCGTTACGGATGACAGTGGTAAGCCCGGGCAGAGCGATTGTGGAAATCCCTGCCGAGATTAACAGAGACGGCGGAACGTTTACGTTACACATTGAAAACCCCGATGGAAACTCAATAAATACGCCGTTCAGCATTAAGCGTCGTCCGGCTCCGAGCATTGGAACCGCAACAACGACAACAAGAACGTCGTCAACCGGCGAACAAGAAATCGTCTTTGTGATTCAAGGGCAAAGTTTCTTCGACCCTCAGATTGAATATATGGGTACGCCACTTACGTTGGTCTCATGGTCGCCAGAGCAAATTATTGTTCGACTGACCCCTCAGTTGGTGCAAAAGGCAAATTCGTCGTGGATACCGCCAGTGCTTGCTATTACGAACGGCGACAAACAAGTAACTGGTGTACGGCTATTCTTGAGCCAATCAGTGGGTGGAATCGTTCCCGACCCAATCATGCCGAGCATTAATCAACTGACGGTTTTGCCAGCAGCGACTTCCACGTCAGCAACGGGTAAGCCATTTAGCATAAAACTGACGGGTACACGATTTGCAAACACAGCCGAAGTAGTGCTTTCAGGTTCCGACGTAAGCGGTCGTGCATGGCAAAATCTGAAACTCAAAAGCCAAGTTATTGACCCTTCGCAGGTGATTGTCGAGATTCCGGCGGATGTCAATAAAGAGTCTGGTACTTATACTGTACAATTGTTGAACAGTAGTGCCGCTGCTACGCAAGCAACACTGAACATTACATGCGGCGCGGAGCCAACAATGAGTTCTGCAACTCCGTCGCCGCGACAAGCACAAACAGGAGCAATTGAGCAAACAATCATCCTTCGAGGACAGAACTTTAACGACCCGACGTTGGAAGTCCTGAATACGCCGGTTCCGGTGATTTCATGGACACCAACAGAGATAATCGCCCGCATACCCGACCAACTCGCTCGCAAAGCAAACGCTGCATGCAAAAGCCCTTTGGTATTGTTGCGGAATGCTGACGGGAAAACAGACGCGCTGCGTGCAGGAATGCAGTTCTCACTGTCCCAAATCGCACAAACCGCCGTCACCTTCCAAACAGCGTTGAAGCCAACAGCGCAGATATCGGCAATAAACGAATCTTCGCCAAAAGTAGCAAAGGCAAGCGTATCGGCGGATGCTGACGATGATACGACGGACGAGACAGAATTGGCAGAATTGAAGTTGTATCCCAATCCAGCATCGGAGTATGTGATAGTAACCTTGCCAGCAACGTTTAGCCGTGCAGCCCCTGTTCGCATCAGCATTGTGGATGCTCGTGGACAAGAAAGCCTGCGCTTGAACGAAACTGCACAAACACGACAAGTACGTATCCCGCTGGCAAAATTAAGTTCCGGTGCATATCGCATTGTAATAAGCAACGGCGCTCAAACGCTGAAGCAAGCAGTGATGATAGCTCGATAAACAACGTATGCCTCTTCACATCAAAGACCGTCTCATTGCTGAGGCGGTCTTTGTTGTTTTTTGCGTGATGGTAACCGTAGTATCAAAAAAGTTTGGTGGATTTTTCGATAAGTGCTATATTTGTGTCTAACCTTAACCACATCTCGGAGAGATGGCCGAGTGGCTGAAGGCAACGGTTTGCTAAACCGTCGTAGTGTTGTAAAGCATTACCGAGAGTTCGAATCTCTCTCTCTCCGCATTATATGGCTTAAAAACTTGCTTTTTAAGCCATTTCTTTTTGCCCCGAATAGTTCAATATCTTTTATCCTACGATTATGGCTGTTCCTTATTTCCGCATGCTCTCTGTATTCACAATTTTCCCGTTGGTTATTATTGCGTTTATTAGCTTTTCGTGCAAAACATTTGCTGCCTGCCCAGATGTAACGCTGACGGCAAACGACGGTGTTTTTTTTAGCCCCGCTTCTTCAAAAGGCAATATTCATTACGATACGGACTTGCGGTGCCGATGGCTTATCAAACCGAACGGCGCACAGCAAATCCGTCTTTGGTTCACCGAATTTGGAACAGAAGAAAAGCGTGACGTTGTTCGTATCTATGACGGAGCAGACACAACGGCTCCTCTTTTAGCCGAGTTTAGCGGTTCATCCGTTGATCCGTCTGAGTCTGTGGTTTCATCTCAGGGTGTTTTGCTTGTCGTGTTTATCACGAATAATGTCCGCAATGTTGATACCGATTTTGGTTGGAAGGCATCGTACGTTTCATCCATAACACGAAGCAAACTGACGGTCGAACCAGGTAATCTAAATTTTGGTGCGGTCATTTTTGGAAAAACATCGTCAAATGCTCAATCATTTATGATTGTGGGGAAAAACATAACAAATGATGTTATTGTTTCGGCTCCACGTGGGTACCACATCTCAACATCTCTCGGAGGCTCATTTACTGACACACTGACCATTCCAAGCAAAGGCGACACGCTTTCGCAAAGAATTTTTGTTCAATTCACACCAACAAACGTTGGCGATTTTGATAATCGTATTTCCATTGTGAGCCGCACTGCGTTTGCCTTGGTCAACGTCGAAGGCATCGCCCCACCCGCAATTTATTGGGAGCCGTTGTCCGGTCCATTCACCGCGAGCGTTCTTTGTATGGATGCCGATGACGAAGACATGGTGTACGTTGGCACACACAATGGTTTATATCGCTCTAACACAAACGGTCATGCTTGGCTGCCAAGTAATGATGGACTCAAAACAAATGCAGCACAAACGATTCGTAGTGTTGTTGTTTTTGGCAATGAAGTGTTTATCGGTACCGAAGATGGTGTGTATAAATCCGAAAATCACGGACGTTCATGGATAAAACGAAGCACAGGACTTCCGCAATTTGTTCACACGATTGTTGGCAAAGGCGACACTTTGCTTGCCGGAACGCTTGAAGGGGTGTTTCGCTCCACCGATGACGGCAATACGTGGAAGTCGTTAAACAACGGCATCGCAAATAATGAGGACATCACGGCTATGTATATTTCGGAGAATATAACCTTTGTTGCAACAGGCGACTCCTTGTTGTATCGTTCAACAAATCACGGCGAAACATGGACGTTGGACAAAAGTTTTGGTAAATATCGTATTGAGTGTTTTGCCGAACACCAAAAAGCTCTTTTTGCCGGGACATATGGTGGTTGGATTTATCGTTTACCTGTTGACGATGCTACTGCTACATGGAAACAACTTTCACCTCAAAAGGCGGAAGATGGCTGGCAATACGTTCTTGCTCTTGCTGTTGATAAAGAAGGTGTGGTCTATGCTGGCACTGAAGACGGCGTGTTCCGCTCCACTGACGATGGGGCAACGTGGGAGTTGCGCGATAAAGGACTTACTGAGCCTAATGTGACTGCTCTTGTTATTGAAGGTGGAGATGTTTATGCTGGTACGGACGCTGGCGTGTTTATCTCGGAAAACAAAGCGGAAACATGGCGAGATGCAAACACAGGCATCACCGGAGCGATTGTGACAGATATGCAAGAGCATCGTGGTGTATTGCTCGCTGGCACTGCGGGGGATGGCGTATTTCGCTCCACCGATAACGGCGCTTCGTGGACGGAAGCCGATGCAGGTTTGCAAGCCCGATACGTAGGCGGTTTTGTTTCCAAAGGCAGAGATGTGTTTGTTGCTGCATCGGATGAATACGACCCCTCCAACGCAAAAATCTCCGTTCCGGGTGTGTATCGTTCTGTTGATAACGGATTGTCGTGGACGGCGGTGTTGATTGACACTGTACGCGATGCTAGTGGCAAGCTCAAAACATTGCATCCGATTCACACAGTAACCATAAGCGATCCGGGAACAATTATCGTTGGTGGCGATGAAGGCGTGGTTTTTCGCTCTACAACGGACGGTGCAACATGGACGCGGACGGCAATTGTCAATGCACAAAACCAAGATTTTCCCGCTGTTAAGTCCATCGCAGTCGGTCTTAACGGGGCTTTATTTGCGGGAACCATTGGCGAAGGGATATACCGCTCGGACGACGATGGAAAAAAATGGGTACGTATATTTGGCGGTGAACGGAATGGTACGGAGCCACTTCCTCCATCAGCAAGTCGGGTCAACCATATTCTTCGGGAACGCTCTGCGCTCTTTGCTTCCACCGATGCGGGAATTTACCGCAGCTTGAGTAATGGTTTAACGTGGGTAAGGATGAATTTCCCCGATTCATCGGGGTCTGTGAAGGATGTTATTTTGGCACAATCGCTTATTGCCGTTGGGGGCGCACTTTATGCGGGAACTGATGCACATGGTGTTTGGCGTTCGATTGATGACGGAATCTCATGGCAAAAAGTAAACGAAGGGTTGGCTGAAGATGCCGATGTGACTTCGTTTGCTGCAGTAAGCGCAACCGATTTATATATTGGGCTGCATGGAAACGCCATTTATCGAACATCGCTTCAAAGCTCCAATAATGCTGCACGAGCATTCCTCGAAATCCCCGATACGCTTTCGGCAAAACCGGGAGAAGAGGTAATCATACCCATTATCCTCAAACGAATTGACTCCCCTCCGTCCAACGTTCGATCGATCAGAGTACGCACTACATTACGGTTTAATGCGGCATTACTCGACCCCGGACCGGATTTACGCCAAGAGGCTGTCGTTAATGGCGAGCGGCTTATCCCTCTTACGTTTGAACTTCGCCCGAATGAAGGGGCTGTTCTCAAAACACTCACGTTTCGAGCACGGTTGGGTGATGCGGTTGCCACACCACTTATCCTGAGCAATCCAAGCGCTGATGGTGTCATCGTTCTCACACTCAAACCGGGAATTTTTACGTTGAAGGGTCTTTCGCAGGCGGGAGGAGTTCGTCTTTTTATTTCGGAACGCGCACCACTACTTGCCGCTATTGCCCCGAACCCCATCAATAGTGTTGCTCTGGTTAAGTATGAGTTGTTCGCCGATTCCCCCGTGACTATTTCACTTGTCAATATTGATGGGCAAACCGTACAAACGTTGTTACATAAAACTTCATTACTGGGTAATCACGAGTTTTTTGCCTCGCTGTCAGAATTCCCCCCTGGAATGTATTTCATCGTGTTAAGAACGCCCTCAGCCGTTGTATCACAACCAATCCACATCGTGAGGTAATCAAGATGAATAAGAGTTCAACATCAAAAAATATGAGAATTTTGACGGGAAGTATATTCAAAATGATTGTCAAAGCGATGATTATGGCAATCATTGCGCTTGTTGCTGACAGCATTCTTTTCACATCATTTGCTCGACTGCAAGCGCAAACACCAGTGCCAGACTCCGCTGCATTTGTGACCGATGGCATTCGCTACGGTATTCTTGGTATGGGGAACTATAACCGCCACACGGCTCAATTCCTTAATCTGCCTGGAATCCCTATCAAAAAGAAGGAAGATATTCTTGGCTTCGCATCGCAAGAAGGAACGGGGTTTGGCTTTTCGGCAGGAGGATTTATTGAGGCTCCCATTTTCAGTTGGCTCAATGTTGACCTAAGAGGGACATATATTCAACACAATGGAACGCTTTATTCAGGACTTGATTCAGTGTTGCTTGGCAGAAGGGATGGAACCGGCGCTGCGGGCATTTTCCGTAGAGAATTTCAGGTTAATCTTGCCTCCGTTGGTGGAGAGATTTTGTTCGCATTAAATCCTATAGCAAGACTAAACATATATGCGGGCGTTCGGGCGGAATGGGCTGTAGCGAAGACCTATCAATTAGAGGAAGTCCTTATTGCGCCGTCGGATGGAGTATTTGAGAGTGGGAAACGAACGCGCAACGAACAAGGTGGCACAATACCGGAAGTTCGTAATTTTGGTGTTGCAAACATGAACGCCGAACTTGTTGCTGGTATTGGTTATGAATTTCCCATTATGCCTTCTGCCGCTTGGACTCTTGAACCCACAGCATTTTATGCAAAACAAATCAATTCTGTTGTACAAAATCTTGATGCGGGTGGAATTTGGAAGATTGACGCAATAAGAGCCGGTGTTTCTTTGCGCTATTATCCTGTCCGCGAATCTCGTTTTGACGCTCAAGCCTTCAAAGTGAAGCAACTTGTGGCGTTAGAAAAACAAATCATGCAAGAACGTTCAAAAATTCAAGCCGAGCTCCACGAACTTCGACAAGCGGGCGTACTTGTCAAACTTGGCGCTCCCGTAGGAGTTATGAGTGACGGAAGTATTGTAGAACAGCCAACAGTACATGTGGAGGAATTTCGTTCCAACGCAATCGTACAGCTGCTTCCGCATGTCTTTTTTAATGAACAATCCGCTGTGCTTCCGGCACGGTATAAGCGCATTGCTGCGAGCGAGCGGAAAAACTATTCCTTCAATAAACTTGCTTCACTTGCCGCAGCGGATGTACATTTTCATCTGCTGAACATTGTAGGTAAACGCCTACAAGAGCGTGTGGAAGCCAGCGTTACGCTTACGGGATATAGTGCGGGGGCAAGCGAAACAAAAAACCCTCGGAATTTTGCACGGCAACGTGCCGAGGCTGTGAGCGACTATTTGCAGGATGTTTGGAAGATTCCGGCAAGCCGCATCACGGTCAAAGAGCAGGCAATTTCAGACGATGTGGCATCGTCTGCTGACGCTCAAGCCGATTATCGTCGCGTGGATATTGCTTCTCAGGACGCGGCGCTCTTGCAACCGCTTGTGATGGATGCCGTCTATCGCACAATCACCACACCCGCTCTACGGTATGCAATTGACATTAACGCTGGCGCTGGATTAAAACAATGGAACATGGAAATGTCACAGTTTGAGGGCAATGAATCGCGTACGCTCAAAACCGTGGAAGGAACGTCGTCGTATCCCAAAGAATACATCTGGAGACTTGATGAGCATCCATCATCCATCCCGAATGTTTCTGGTAATATCGAAACCAAACTCGACGTGACCGATGTGAATAATCGCAATGGTGATGCACCAATCCTTTCAACACCCGTTACGGTGATCATGCTTGCTGACAAAATCAGCCGGAAAACCAAGGATACTCACGTTGATATTGTGACACTTGTGACTCCTCTTGGTCAAAACCTTACCGAAAACGAGGTGTTGACAGTTCTTAAACCTCTTATCAGCACTTCTTCAAGCGTTTCGGTTGAGGGCTGGGCGGAAGGTTCCGGAGAAGCATTCAACACACAAGGGGCAGATGCACGTGCAAAAGACCTCGCGCGAATAATCGCTACACTTGGTATTACAGCAAAGGTAAAGAGTAGCGTACCAGCTGCGTCGTGGATGAAGCCCCTGAACACAGACCCAACAATTCCTGAAGGGCGGCTGTATAATCGCGCTGTTCGTGTGGAAATCCGCACTGCAACGCAATGATGTAGTGTTAAGTTCCTTATCAAAAATAATCCGGTATGGGAAACAAGGCAGCATGCTGCCTTGCTCAAAAAGAAACGCCGAAAAACTATTGAGCAAGAACTTAGTCGTGGCTCTGATCATGTTTACAATCGTCGGATATACTCAAGAGAGGGTGAGTTCGGCATACCGTGAGTTCTGGATAGAATTTCCCGTCAATCATTGAGAGTATATTCCGAATAAACCCTAATGTGACACTTGTGCCGATGTGAACCTACAGGGGCAGTCGCATCGTCCGTAGCGTTTGAAACATACAAAATAGTTGCGCTGGAACACGATGAGCCAGCTGCTATGGGTTTGTATTGTTGCGGAGATGGCATAAAAATACCCGCAAGATTTTAGTAATCCTACGGGTTGAAAATTTTTTTGCCCTCGTGTGTGTTATTTACACGTTCTTGAAAATTATCGTCGCATTGTGTCCGCCAAAACCAAAACCGTTGTTCAGCACGTAGCTGATAGAGCGGGCTTGCGGTTTGTTTGGTGTGATATTCATATCAATCACGGGGTCTTGGTTAAACACGTTAATCGTCGGCGGAACAATTTGGTTTTGAAGTGCCAGAATACATGCTACCGATTCCACTGCGCCCGCCGCACCGAGTAAATGTCCAATCATAGATTTTGTTGAGCTTACGTTCACCTTTGAAGCATGATCGCCCAAAAACTTGATAATTGCACCAATTTCCGCAGCATCGCCAAGTGGTGTAGAAGTGCCGTGTGCGTTGATATAATCAATATCCGTTGGCTGAATGCCCGCGCTTTTTGCCGCCATCCGCATCGAACGCAAAGCACCCTCACCTTCTGGATGCGGAGCCGTGATGTGATGTGCATCGCCCGTCATACCTACGCCAGCAACTTCGGCATAAATTTTCGCACCACGCTTTTGTGCCGATTCCAATGTTTCAAGAACAAACGCGCCAGCGCCTTCGCCCATCACAAAGCCGTCGCGGTCTGTGTCGTACGGACGTGAAGCCGTTGCAGGGTCGTCGTTGCGTTTCGAGAGTGCTTGCGCTGAATTAAATCCTCCTATGCTCATCTGTGTGATAGCCGCTTCCGCTCCGCCGCACACCATCATGTCCGCCAGCCCTTGTTGCAAAATCATGTACGAATCAATCATCGCATGAAGCGACGTGGAACAAGCCGAAACCGTTGCGTAGTTTGGTCCACGGAGGTTATTGCGAATTGAAATCATACCTGCGCCCATATCGGGAATCATCTGCGGCACAAAAAACGGGCTGATACCCCGCGGACCGCGCTGCATATAGTTTCGGAACTGTATGTCGTATGAGGTCATACCGCCAATGCCGGAACCAAAAACCACCCCACAGTTTTCCGACACATCGTCGGGGACCTGCGCGGGTGTAAATCCTGCGTCTTTGAGTGCCATTTCTGCCGCAACGACTGCATATTGACAATACCTGTCCATACGGTTTGCCGTCTTGCGGTCGAGATAATCGTTTACGGCAAAGTCCTTGAGTTCGCAAGCAAATTTTGTTTCAAAATCGGTAGTGTCAAAGTACGTTATCGGCGCTGCGCCACTTTTACCGTCCATCATGCCTTGCCAAAATGCTTCCAACCCATGACCGATAGGCGTGAGTACGCCAATTCCCGTTACTACAATGCGTTTCGACATACAGTTTTATCACGTGAATTGTTTGAGAATCTGAATTTTTATTACAGACTTACAAGTTACGCATAGTGCTTTTTTTCACCAAGCAAATAATCGGTGAGAAGCCAATCCGTATGTCCGTCAAACAGTGCCAGTAGTGCGGCTTCTTCGCCTATTGCCGGAACAGCGTGGCGAAACCAGTTAAATTCCTTGCGCGTCAAGCCCGAATCCAAAAATGATTGTAATGTGTATTGAAGTTTGTCGTCGCGTTGCAATGCTACAGCATTGCGCGAATTGTTGTGAACAATTACTTCCATCGTTGTATCTCCCGGTGTGAAAAAATTAAAGAAAATGTAAAAGTTTGCTGTAAATATTTGCCGAGAATGTCATGCTGATGCTGCTAACAATACTTGATTAAGCCATTCAACGGGTCGTTGCCAAAGAGTGGTTGAAAATTTTGACGAGAAAAATCCAAAATGCCCGATGGAGGCTGCCTGTACGTCTTGCGGCGCAATAATTTCTTTCTGAATCGAAGCATTGGTATAATATGCGAGAATTTCAGCGCCCGTGCGACGTGTTGCAATTTTGTCGTCGTCCACAATGTACGCTTATGCCCGTCCCGCTATGAAACTGAATCACCGCTTTAGGCCGGCGGCTCCGATGGCTCAAGCAATATCGCGGCAAGCCCAAAGCCGTCCGTTGCAGGAATAGTCAGTGATGTGAGGTTTACAGCCATAATTCAGGAGCATTGTTGAGTAATATTCTCCGTGCTACGATGAGTTTTTCCTTATTTCCGTCTGAGAGTCCACGCCCAGAGCATCTCGCAGACAATCACTTCCTCGCCCGTTTCGTCCGTGACGAGTACGGGAACAATCGTTTCGCCTTTATCGGTTATGTGCATGAGTTCTTGTTGTTCTGGTGTCAGATGTGCAACTGCTCGCATAGCACCTTGTGTGCGTCGTGCAAAACGAATCGTAAACGACTTAATGAGCGGCATTTTATCGTCAGGAACGTTCATCCCAACCACCATACCAGTTGCGGTCTCGGCGAGCAACGTCATAGCTGCGGCGTGAATCTGCCCGATATGATTCCGCATCTTCGGTCGGTTTTTAAGCGTGAGAATCACTTCGTCCGCCGCCATCTTCTCGAAGCGAATGCCCGCCGTGCCAACGAGTTTTACGACTCGACCAATCGCAAACGATAGTAGGGGAGTCCGCAACAATGCTGGATAGCTTTGAATACGCCTTACCGTGCGGCTTAGGTTGTTTTGCGTTGCCATAAAGTTCCGTAAAAGTTATGGTTGAAAAAGAATTTGATCTACAGATTCATTTGAGCTATCGCTCACGAGGTCGCTCATTGTGGAGCTGCTCAAAAATGCCGTCACACGCCCCATTACTTCTGGCGAACGCAGAATCAGTATATGTCCGAGTTTTTCGGTCGGCACAAATTCGCAATTGGGAGCTTCGGCGGCAACAGTTTGAGCATAGTCAAATGAACATACAGCATCTTCGCGGTCGTGAATCAGCAGCATCGGCATCGTGATTTTTTTCGCCATCAAGCGCAAATCAAACGCACGTACCGTCATATTATATCCTGCCTCGAAATGCTCTTTGAGCAAGCGTGCAACCCGTTCTGGCAAACCAAGGGTAGCTTGGAAACCCTTGATAAAATCACCTAATCGGCTTGGCGGTGCTATAAAAACAACATTCTCCGCGCCGTTTGGATTCAGGTATGCAAGGAAATACGCCGTTGCTAAACATCCTATCGAATGCGCTATTATTCCATGAACGCTGCCATGAATATTTTCGTGACTATTTTCGTAAAAAGCACCACCACACTGCGATTCAATCACGCGCTGAATGGCACGACCGTACTCTAAACCATTCGTCCACGTCCCTGACGAACGCTCATTCTTACCACCATGAGCAGGCGCGTTGAACGCCACCACACGGAATCCTTGCTCCACAAGCGGCTGCACAAATGAAGTCATGCGCCCTGCATTCAACTCCCATCCATGCACGAGCAGCACTGTTTGTGCGCCCGCATCATTCCACGTGTAACCAACAAGACGACCGTTTGTCATGCTAGAATCATTATGGGGCAATTCCCGCCGTCGCCCCGAAGCCAATATCTGCGCTTCTTTTGGCTTTGGCGAGTAAGGGCGCGGCGTACAAAATAGTCGGAACGCTTTCTGTCCGGCTATGCGCGGCGCTACGAAGCTCGTGAGGGTTAATCGCTGGCGAATAAGCCACAGTGTGCTTTGCAACAATAGCTGTGTGGATAAATGCCGAAATCGTGAGGGTTGTGAGGGTTGTGAGTGTGCCATAGATGTTAAATATTTACGGGTTGCGATGATTTGTCGAATGATGCTTTGGGAACAATTTTTCGGACATACAAGGTTTTATGAGCGGTTGCGACTATCTTGCCCGCTCTATCTTTCACATCCACCGTGAGCACAGGCTCAACTTTACCATGCACATCTGCTTGTGCCTTGATGTCGGCTATTTGCGCTTCCGTCAGCGCAAACTCCGCATAGACGTAACCTTTGCCGGGCGATTTGAACTCAATCGTCGCGGCTTTGTCCCACACGATGTAATCTTTACCAAGATTATTGAGTAAAATGAACATATAAAATGGGTCGGTCATGGCGTAGAGCGAGCCGCCGAAGTGCGTTCCAACGTAGTTTGTGTTGTACCAACTTTGTTTCATGCGAACGCGCATTGAACGGAAATCCGGCGAAATATACTCAACATGAATCCGTGCGCCAACGTAGGGCAGCCAAATGTTCAACAGCCAGCGCAAAGTATTGGCGCTGAGTTTGATGTTTTTTAGAAACCCTTGTTTTGATGATGATGCCATAGCAGGAGAATATAATAATTTCAGACCGATTGGTTTGTAAAAGAAACAAAAAAAATTGCCGGAAGTCAGGCGTTGAGTTGTGTTTGGATGTATTCTGTTACGTGATGAATCACGCGTTCCAAGTGCTGGGAATCGCGGTACAGCGCGGCAAGCATCACGCCGCCTTCCAGCGTAGCGATAATAACTGTTGCAACGTAATCGCTATTCACCGAGGGTTTTATCTGTCGGCGTTTGATACCCTCGTCCACCACGTAGCGAATCAAGCCACGTAGGTCATTCATCACTTCGCGGACTTTGGCACGGAGCGCTGGGTTCGAGTAATCGCTTTCTATCGCCGCATTGAGTACCACACAGCCGCCCACTAATGGCGGATTGTCCGAATGCATACGAAAGGTTCCTACTATTGCTTCGAGCTTTGCAATGGCGTTATGTTGCGCCTTAACCGATTCCCGAAACCGCTGCCCCACAACCTTCGATGCATATTCAAACGCCTCAAGCGTGAGTTCGTCCTTGCTGTTAAAATGATTGTAGATACCTCCTTTTTGCAGCCCAGTTGCTCCCATAATATCCGAAATAGACGCAGCCGCATATCCCTTCGTATTGAAGAGTGTCGCTGCCTTTTGCAGAATGATTTCCCGTGTGTGTTCGCCTTTACTCATGTTTGTGATTGATTTGTGTTTCCGACCGATTGGTTCTAAAATAATAATAAAAAGAACGAATGCCAAATAAAAAAAGCAGAATATTATTCGATATTCTGCTTTTTTACCGCATAGTTGGCTGTCGTCATGCTCTACTGTGCTTTGCCCCCAATCGTACCCAAATGCGTTTCCTGAAAACTCGTGGAATATTTGAGACCGTATCCCAATATTCTGTCAAAGGCGCTATGTCCAAACAAGATAATGCCTGCCAATAGTACTCCTTGATGAGACAGGGCAAACCCGCACCCACACACAAACAATGCTATTGCTTTGTGATGAACAATATTGTACATCATTGCCCCAACACGAGGATTGACGAGGTACCCAAGCATGCTAACATCGGGAAGTAGGAATAATGCCGGATACCACCACCATGCAAATGGCAACTGAGAAAAGGCAATAATAGAAAGCACAAATAAGGCAGCTTCTTCTAATTTCAGAGTGTTTTTCATGATTGTATTATCTATTATGTTATCACTGGATTTTTTTCGTTGTTGATGGTTTTGCCGCCTGTTTTTCCAAAGGCACATATCCTATCCGCCGTGCCCGCCACACAAGCCACGCTCCCAACCCTACAAGCGGAATGCTGAGTATCTGCCCCATGTTGATGGGCAGTAAGTTCTCAAAAAGCACCTGATTTTCCTTGAAAAATTCAATCGCAAACCGCGCTCCGAACACCGTCATAAAAAATACGCCCAACAATAAACCATTTGGTGTTTTTGCGTCGTAACGGTTGTAAATAAAGCGCATCAAAAAGAAAATCCCGAGATAACAAAATGCTTCATAGAGTTGCGCCGGATGACGAGGAATCATGTCGCGGATGGTAAAAATCACCCCCCACGGCAAATCCGTCGGGCGACCAATCATCTCGTGATTAAAGAAATTCCCCACACGGATAAGAAATGCGGCTAATGCGACGGCAATCGCAATGCGGTCTATCACCCACAAAAAAGGCTGTGCAGGGCGTTTGCGCGAATAAAGCCAAAGCGCAATCGAAATGCCCATGACCGCACCATGACTGGCATAACCGCCGCCACGCAGGTTCAAGATTTCAAGCGGATGCGCGAAATAATAAAACGGCTCGTAGAACAAGCAGTGTCCAAGCCGCATCCCGATAACCGTTCCAGCTATCATATACAGGGTGAGTGGCTCCATGTCAGCCACAGGGCGGCGTTCACGCTGCATCATGCGCGACATGATTTGATAGCCGATAAGAAATCCAGACGCAAAAAGTAAGCCGTACCAACGCGGGCTGAACGGACCAAGATTGATGCCGATCTCCGGCTGCACGTCCCACGTGATGGAGGCTATTGTAAGCGAAATAAGCGAAGCAAAAAAAGCTATCATAGAATACATCAAGGGTAATCAAAAGAAATAAAAAAGAGCCTCGCCCTCGATAGGCTCAGGGCGAGGCTCGCAGAAAAAAGCTATTATGCACATTTGAGTTTATTCCGATTACTTTTTTGTATGTCATTCCCGCCCCAGCCTTCGCTTGGGTAAACTGGCGGGAATCCAGACTACAAGCGACCTCTGGACACTCGCCGGAAGTTGTCCCAGCAAAGGCTGGGGGCGGGTGTGAAAGACCTGTAAACAATTTGGAATAAACTTTATTGGATACGGTACGGAAAAGTTATGGGAACAAACCAAGTTGGCGGTACGTCGTTGCCACTTTGTCAATCGCCGACACAAACGCCGCTGTCCGCAAATCCTTGATTTTCGGGTTCGAGCGCCAATATTCCTTTATTTCCTCGAACGCCGAGATCATCGTGTCTTCCAGACCAGAGTTCACCAGGTCTTCCTCGCCCGCGCCGCGTGTAATCAAGTCGCGTTCTGCGTGGGTGAAGCGTTTGCCCACAAGTTCCTCCACCGCACCAACCATGCGGAGTTGCGAGTTTTCCTCGAACCGTTTGCCCATGCGACCAAAACGCACGTGCGAAATATTTTTCAGCCACTCAAAGTATGAAACCGTCACACCGCCTGCGTTCAGATACATATCCGGCACTATCAACGTTCCTTTTTTGAGCAGGATTTCTTCCGCATCCGCCGTAACTGGACCGTTTGCGCCTTCGCCGATAATTTTTGCTTTGATTCTTGCCGCATTTTGAAGTGTGATTTGCGACTCCAATGCCGCCGGAACTAAAATATCACACTCATATTCAAGCACGCCATTACCTTCTTTGATAGTTTTTGCCTTTGGGTAGCCAGTGATAGTTTTTGTTTCAAGGCGGTATTTGTTCAAATCCTCCACGTTGATGCCTTTCGGATTGACAACAGCGCCATCCCACTCTACGATGCCTGTAATTACTGCGCCTTGTTCTTGCAAGAACTTCGCTGCGTAATATCCTACGTTTCCAAAACCTTGTACAATCACGGTTTTGCCTTCCAAACCCGTTGTGAGCTTCAGTTTTTTCATATCCGTCTTATCAGCAAGCGTTTGGCGGAGCCCGAACATCACGCCCCGTCCCGTAGCCTCGCGGCGACCACGCACACCACCTTGAGCAATCGGTTTACCCGTAACGCAACCAAGCGCGTTAATATCGCTCGTGCCGGCAAAT
>JANYIG010000338.1 GCA_025358765.1 Candidatus Kapaibacterium sp. | reverse complement strand
CTTCAGGCTTCGCATCGAAAATGCTTCGCTGCTCGACGCAATTGCGCCCTCACCCGTCAACGCCGCTACGTTTGCGGAGGAATATGGGAAAATCTGCCTGTTGTGCGGGCGCAAGGGCGATGGTGTCGGGCATGGCAATTTCGCCCGCAATCACCCGTGCGGTGAGCGCGAGTGTTGTCGGGCGGTTGCAGGAATCCGGCACGGATGTTTGTGTTGTGTAGATGCCAGCACTTACCCCCGCAAAGCGCACCCGTACTGCTGTTGTGCCATGCGGTAGAATGGGATTCACGCTTGCTGATTCCAGCGTGAAGGTTCCTGATTGCGTCCCACCTTGCGTGCTGCTAACAACGAGCGGTAACGAGAGCCAGTGCGGGATGCTGCCAGTGTTTTCTAATGTGATGGTTTGCGTCAGTGGTTGCTGCTCAGCGGTATTGCCGAGGTCAAGGCTTGCCGGCGAGAAACGCAATCCGGCAGATTGTTTTTCTGCGGTGAGGATGATGATGCGTTCGGGCGCGTTCGCAGCGTTGGAGCGGATGTGCAGCCGAGCGGCGGCGCTACCGTCAGCAATGGGCGTAAACGCCACAGAAATTGTTTTCGTCCCTCCATTTCCTTCGACCACGAACGGCTTAGTAAAGCCCGTCACCGTGAATGAAGTCGTGCTTTCCACCGCCACAGAATCCACGACAAGCGGCTTTCCGCCGGAGTTGGTGATGGTGAGTAAGCGTTCGGCGCTTGGCTGGCAGAGGAGCCTACCAAACGGAAGGGTATCGGCAGTGCTTATAGCTGGTGCGGGCGGCTGCACCGACGCGGTGAGGGTAACGGTGGTAGCGCGTCCGCAGGCATCCTTGAGGTCGAGGCGTTCGGTGCTTTGAGTGCCGAACGCACCGCCGGCAAAACGGACGGAAAACAGGGATTGCCCTCCGGCGGGTGTTGGGTTTGGCTGAATGCTTTCAAGGGTGAACAATCCTTTGATAATGGGCGTTTGCCACGAAAGCGGGAGCGTTCCGGTGTTGGTGAGGGTGAAGGTCGCAGTGGTAGCGGTGTTCGCCATTGTTGTGGAGCAATCCAGCGTTGTATCGGCAACGGTGAACGCGGAACGGTCGCTTCGAGCGGCTATCTGCACGGTGTCGGTGTGTTCGCTGTTGACGGCATCGCGCCAGCGCACAAGCAGGGCGGCTGTTTTATCGCCAGTGGCGTTGATGCTGGGCGTGAAGGTGAGTTCTACTGCTTGTTGTGTGCCAGCAGCGAGTGGAAAGGGTGGTTGAAGCGAGGAAGTAAACTCCTGCTTATTCGCCCCGATAACCTCGAATCCAGTAACGGAGATGGCTTGAGCGCCAGCATTGCGAAGGGCGAGGGTGGTGGTTTGTTGCACGGCACAGAGCAGAGGCGGGAACAGCACGGATGGTGGCACGTCCAAGCGTCCTACGTCCCGAATGGAGAACACGGCTGAAGTATCGCCTTGCAGTGGTTCGGGGAGGTCAACAATGTAGCGCAGCAAGGAATCCCTTGCTACTGCCATCATGCGTTTGCCTGATGGATCCCATTGTATGGTGGAAAAATATGTTGGCAACGTGAAATAATAAAGGAATTCATTATGCTCCGTATCCCATATCCCAATACTACGGTTTCTGTCATCACCATAGCGGATGGCGAGCCGCTTGCCGTCGGGTCGCCAATGGCTAAAAGTATAGGGTTCGTTACTTCTGGTTTCGAGTATGTTTGCTAATGATTCAGTCAGGGGTTGGGATTGTTGTTTGGCAATGTCAACGATGAAGCAGCGAGTACTGTCTGCATATCTATTAGGATTTGGTTCTGGGCGAAGAAAGTTTGTTTGGTAATAGAATTTATCGCTTTGTGGCGACCACGAACCGCGCTGAAATGCTACGCTCAGAGGTGACTCGATGACATGAGCAACCGCCCCCGTTGCTGTATTCCAAATGACAATCTTAGGATTTGCTTGGGTTCCTTGTTGGGCGATGTGGAGATAGACGAAAGTATCGTTCGGCGACCAAAATCTCCCATCGCCAATAGGTGTTCCCCTGCTGCCACCAGCACTGGATCCCGAACCCAGAAGATAATATCCATTCGGCAGCATATATTGTTGCAAAATACGACCCGTAGCCACATCGTTGATAGTGATAGCACCGCCAGCGCTTGTGCGCCACGTCATCACTCGTGTGCGGTCGTTGCTTAATTGTTGTCCATAATCGCACGTCGAACCGTCCTGTGTGCGTTGGCTGCTCGTGCTGAGGACATCGCCTGTTCTGGCATCCCACACAACACGGTCTGTCGTAAGGCTGTCGTATTTGTAAAAGCTCATGGGCGATGTGGCAGGATAAAAATGATGAATGATACCAACGACCCGCTGATTATCCGGTGTCCAGACGAAGCGGTCGGCTGAAGTGATGGCACCGCCTTGTGGAACCCTGAGTGAACAGCGTGGTTGGTAGGTTGTGGCATCAAGGACAATGGTAAGACTATCGCTGACGGGATAAAGAATTTGTGTGCCGTTCGGGCTCCACCACTGCGTTGCGCTAAACCACTTGTAGGATTCGTCCTGTCCTGTCGCGCCCCAATTATATCCAAACCGTGCATAGCTCCGTCGGCTTAATGATGGTAATGAGCGGATTTTTATCCCCGTTCGCGCATCCCATAGCACGGGCAAGCAACCATCTCGTTGGCTGGTAAGAAATGTAGCAATTTGAAATTCAATATCAAGAGAGCCGCCACCACTACCACTGCTGGCGAGGCAGGACAAGACGGTTGTTCCATCGGGTGAAAAGATGGCACGTTCGGTATATTGGGTTAGCGGTGAAGGTAAAGGGGGGATTGAACCGTCATCAAATCCAACCTCACCTGAGAATATTGAGAACGTTCCTCTGAGCCGAACTGCTGTTCGCAATATTTTTTGGGTGACATTTTGCGGTCGCAGAGGCACAAGTCGTAGCAAACAACCTGTACCGACATCGGGCGGCAGGGGCTGCCATTGATACTGCAAACCAGCAGCTTTGGCGGTAACAAGGTTCCACGTCGCTCCCTTGTCGGCGCTGTATTCTAAACGGAGCGTATCCTCTGGTTCCACACCCCGCCAACGCACGGTGAAGGAAGCACCTGCGGGCAATACATCGTTGGCGCTCGGGGCAACAAAACGTGCCTGTGTTTGAGCCGTAACCGTCTGCGGTGTAGTAGTGCCGATAATGAAGGATATCATCAAGAGTGAGAAGATGACATATAAACAGAACAACGCTTTACAGGGCGCGGCATAGCGAAATAATGACAAAAGAGTACGCATGATATTGAAAGATGATGATTCATGTAACGGTGAATATCGGTGTTGGCATGGAGAAGGGCAGGCAGAACAACAACCCTCCATTGCACGTTAGACGGTGTACGCAAGGCGTACAATGGAGGGAGTGCCTACAATGTTTATGGAATTGCTACGGAGAAAAAGCTATTGGAATAGACATAGCTTTGTGCATCCACGATTAAGTTGCCGTTGATTGTGGGATAGTATGAAGCAACAAAATAGCGTGTGCCAGAATAGCCATCGGGCAGGCTCTGATCAAGAGATACTCCTGCTCCTGTAGCCCCTGATGTCAATGGGTTAAATGTGTAAGAATTTGAGCTAATAAGTCCTGACACGTTGTTTGCATAGAGTTCATGCAAGACATATAACTGATTCGCTCCAAGTCTACCCGTTACATCAGTAGAGAGTACACAGGATGATGCTCCGGTAAAGGTATTTCCACCAAGTACATACGAAGCCGAAGAATTAACAGAAACAAGCGTGGTCGGAGGATTGTACACCGATGGATTGGGGCTAACACTACCAGAGAGGTACGTCATAGAGCCAGACGCTGAGGAATAGGAAAGAACCGAAGCATCACCCGCACCTTTTTTGACCCATCCTTGATGATTGGTACGATCATTCTGTTCGGTCGGCACAGGTACGACTTTTCCATTACCCAGCCGCACCCACGCATTCACAGGATGCTGCATTGAGACGGGGACAAGCTCTGCACCACGTTCTTTCGCTATTTGCTGGAGTGTTTTGCCACTGCTCAAGTCTTTCCGTAATTTCTCCAAATAAAGCCGTACAAATTCCTTATTGGCGGTCTCATTGTCAACGGTCTGTATGCTGGCAGAGGGCGCTTTTGTGGATTGGATAGGCTCTGGGCTACCAAGGGCAACGGGGTCGAGCGCATTTTGACTGCACCCGACAAACGAATATGCGATAAACGCAACGCTTGCAAGAGCCGCAAGGCTCTTCGGGAACGAAAAACGGGACATATACAAACTCCTTAAAAAAGGATGAATGTCCGTCGCTATCCGCATTGCGGTGTTTTAAGTTAATTGTGCAATGCGTATATTGCGTTTGGATATTGGGTCGCAAACTTTTTATCCAAACGCAGCCTGCTGACGGACGAAAAACCAGACGCGGGCTGTTCTATGTTCAGCACACCAGCATCTGTCGTTATTGTAAACCTACTCATTTCTTGTGGTTCAGGCAAGCGCTGCGACGTGAATAGCATTAAACACGACGTGAATAATATTAAACACGACGTGAATGGATGTTAGCCGCCATCAAACGCCAACCATTGTTGTTTCACCAAAGCAGCATTTCCCCTCGTTATCGGGATTTTTTTTGCACCGCCTTTCAGTACCACAAACTCCGATTCTAACTTTTTGATATGCCGCAGCGCAACCAGATAGCTTTTGTGCGGCTGCACAAAGCCGTGCGCCCGTAAGCGTTCTTTATACACCTTCAACCCAACACGTTCACTGTAT